>JAKEFB010000013.1 GCA_022616275.1 Chloroflexota bacterium | reverse complement strand
TAGAAAGCGTCTTGGATGCCTTGCACCTCGAAGAACTGCTGCAACAGCCGGGTCTTGCCAACGCCTTTACGGCCGTACAGAAGGAGAAAGCCGGCGCCACGGTGATTGGCGCGGTCGTAAAAATAGGCCAGCGTTCGCTGCTCCAGGTGGCGCTCAACAAAAGGAAGGGAGAACTCTGTGGCCGGCATCGTTCCGCCTGCCCACTCAATGGGTTGTTCCCACCAGAAGCTCGTACTGCTGCCGGTCGAAGCCTTCCGGCCAGATGGTCCTGGCGTCCACCTGTACGCCATTAAACTGGGCGCCATCATAGCGGGCTTCGGCCAGATTAGCGCCGGCCAGGTTGGCCCCATCGAGGGCGGCCTCCCCCAGATGCGCCTGGCTGAGATCGCCACCGGTCAGGTCGGCGCCGATTAGATCGGCGTACTTTAAGTTGGCTCCAGTCAGGTCAGCGCTGGCCAGCCTGGCGCTAAAGAAGGCCGTATGGTGCAGCGAGGCATAAGACAGGTTGGCCTTTTCCAGGTTGGCATAGGAGAGATCAGCGTGCGACAAATCCAGATACGACAGATCCAGGCCGGACAGATCCACACCTCTCAGTCGGATAGGCTGGCGGCCGGCGGCGAGAAGTTTAATAATGTCCTGGCGGGTTAATTCGGCCATGGCGGGGAGTCCTTTTGATGATTCGGAAGAGGAAATTGTAGCACGCTTGTTCTGTGCCGGCGACTTTGTTGCTGAAACTAGGAACTGACCTGCAACCACACGGTCACAGCCACGTCAGGTGATGCAATTGCCAAGCGCGGCTATCAGCGTCCTTCCGCGGCCGGTTCCTAAGCATAAAAGGGCTGCCAGCCGGCCGTTTGCCACAGTTCCCGGCAGAACTGGTGCTGCGGCCAGCCACCGGCGCTCTCCGGCGGCCGGGATTCGACCACCAGGCCGCACTTGGGGCACAGGTCGCCGCGCACGACCTGCCACTCGCCATCTGCGCCGCCGGGCCTAACGACCAGCCAGACCGGGTAGGCGTAGCAGCTGGTGTCCCCTTCCCAGTGCAATAACCAGTGGTGGAGCAGGTACTTTTCCTCTTCCGCCAGGCGGTTGGCGTCAGGAAACGTCGCAAGGGAAGGCACATAGGGCGGAGCGGTCGGCCGTTCGAGCACCGCCCGCAGCGTGCCCAGCAGTTCTTGCCTGTAGCCGGCCAGTTGCGGTCTGATCCACTCCTCAGTCTCGCTGGTCATAAGCTGCAAGTCACGCCGCTCGTCGCCCGAAAGCCCGCTCGTCCTGACCAGGGCTGTGTCTGGCCAGCTTTCCCGCCGGCCGTCGGGCCAGCAGACGGTCAGGGTTTCTCGCCGGTTGTGGTTCTGTTGGGCTGGCGCGTGGCCGTAGAACGACCACTCGTACAACGTGCCAATGCGGCAGGCGTGCAGTCCCGGCCGGAGGCAGGAATCATCGCCGGTCAGGGCAACCTGTTCCCGCGTGCAGTCAGTGCGGTGGCACCATTCATCGTGGGTTAAATCAACCGGATCGCCGCTGTCTTTGAGCACCAGGGTCAGCAGCAGCTCGCCCGTGGCCGGCAGCAGGTAGCGGGCCGGCCGCCACTGATAATAGGGCCAGACGCAGTCCACCACGAAGCCCGGGTCGCCGGCCGTCATCCGCACCGTAAAATTGGCCCCGCAGCCGTTGCACCACACCTGGGCAAAATCTACGCTGGCAAAGTCTATTCCCCAACAAAGCGGGCATTTGATGAGCTTGAACGGCGCCAGGCGGTCAATGTGTTCCAGGTAGACGCCGCAATCCTCCCAGGCGGCCTGGGCCAGCGGCCGGTAAGCGCTCATCGCCGCCAGGGCCTGGGGGGCGTCGAGGGACGTGGCTTCGTCCTCGCTCAATGGGTGGTCGAGGGTGACCAACCGGCCGTCGGCCGTCCGGTAGAGGGTTGCGTCAGTCTCTTGGTCCTGGGGTCGGGCTAGCAGCCACGTTTCTGGTGGAAGGGTGATTTCCCGGCCGGGGCCAAAAAGGGCATAGCGGGCGTGAACATCCATCCGCAAAGGGCCGCGAAAGGTCACGGCGGTCTTTAACTTGAATAGTCGTGACATGGGATTCCTGCTCCTGACTGCCCCCGCGATCATCGGCGCAACCGTCACGGAAACAGTTTTCCGAGGCAACTGCAACCCCTCACCTCATTCAGCCCGTTAGGGCCTGGCGCGAGGCGTCCAGCCCATCGCTTCGAGTTTCTCCAGCCGGCTAGAAGTCAGGGGATGGCTCACCGCTGTTGGCGGCTCCAGGGTGAAATACGTGGCGAAGTGGCGTAGGCAGCGCTTGATGGTGAAATCGTAGACGTACTGGGCAGCCACGGCCGCAACCTGGGCGTTGATCATCAGGCTTTGCTCTTCTCGGAGCGCCAGGTCGGCGCAGGAGAGCGGTTGAGCCTCTATCTCCGGTTCTAGCAACCCCGGCTCCTGCACCTGGGGCGCGGGCAGGCCGCTCAGCAAACCCACCCCCTGGTCTATTTTCAACTGTTGGCGCTCTGACAGGTTGCCGAGCAGCACCTGGCCGTTGACCGCCGCGTTGCCGCAGTCGAGCCACCAGCAGCGACCCCGGCCGGCTTGCACGTAGCCAGCTATCTCTCGCCGGGCGGCGGTGTTGTCCACCGCCCCGATAATCAGGTTGGCGTTCGGCCGGTACGGTTCGACGTGCCATTCGGCCGCCAGCCGGGTGGTAAAGGGCCGGGGCCAGGCAGTGATGGCCAGGCCCAGGGCCAGGTTCAGTCGCTGGGCTAAGGCCACGGCCTTGTTGGCGCCGATCTCGCTCTGGCTGGGTGTAAAGAGCTGGCGGCCGCAATTTTTGAGTTCGACGATGTCGTGGTCCACAAATGTAAGCTGGACGTCAATCCCCTTGCTTCGGGCGTGATAGGCCAGCCGGCCCAGCGACAGGGCCAACCAGGAGCCGGTCCCGCCGACGCCTACGAGCATCAGGCGGACCCGGTCTGCTTCACCCAGCAGCACCTGGTATTGTTTTTCGATGGTCAGTGGTAAGGTGAGCATGGATTACCGGCTCCCGTTGCCGGCCGGCACTGGCCGGGCCACCGCCGGCGCTATCTCTCCTGCGCCGGTCAGGTCTTCCACCGCGACGGCCGGCAGGCCAAAGAAAGCGTCCGGGTCGGCGCCAGCGCCTCTGGCCCGGCTCAGCTCGTTGTCCACGTTGGCCCATAGACTGTGCCACATCCGCTCAAGGGCGATGTGCAGCTCGGTCTGGTTATTAGCCACCCAGCGAAGGTCGGCCCAATCGGTGTACGCCGGGGCAACGCTTTCATAGTTGCCCAGGTTCACCTT
>JAKEFB010000131.1 GCA_022616275.1 Chloroflexota bacterium | reverse complement strand
TGCCGTGTCCGTTTTTGCGACATTTTTAACCTCCACAGAATTGGTTGATTATACAACTATCCACCTTAGCCTGTGGTCCAGTTTCTGGGGTTCAGTATACTCCGCCAGTCCTTAATCGCAACTTACCATCATTGGTCAACTCATTGTAACTCACTAAGGGTTCATTCAAAATTATACTGGCAACGGTCATAAACTGACATTTTTTCACCTTGTCACCTTGTCAGCTTGTCACCTTGTCAAGTATAAGTTGGGTGGCCGGGGCTGGTTCCCAACCCTCACTGGAAGCCAGCCATAGTCAGGAGACTGGTTTTCGCCAGCGAAAACACGCCACAGCAAACTCAAAGTAATGGACGGGAATTAAACTTGCGTATCGGCCGCTGAAAAGCTACCATTTCCCCCATGATCAACCATGCGGAAGCTATCCGTCAGAATCGTTGGCAGCTCGCGCCCCCTGCGCCTTCACCACTAAAACAGCAATTAGGCCACCTGCACCCGGTTTTACTGCAGGTGCTTTATAACCGCGGCCTGCTGGACCTGGCCCACATCCAGGCCTTCCTGGAAGGGCGCTACCTGGAAAGCACCGACCCGTTTTTACTCACGGATATGGACAAAGCAGTGGCCCGCATCAAGCAGGCCATCGTCAACGACGAGATGGTCATCGTCTACGGCGACTTTGACGCCGATGGGGTAACGGCGACTGTTCTCCTGACCGAGGCGCTGCGCGGGTTGGGCCTGCAGCGGCAACAGGCCCAGCCCTATATCCCGGATCGGGTGGACGAGGGCTACGGCCTGAACAAGGAGGCGCTGACGGCCATTCGGGGGAAGGGCGCCGGGCTGGTCATTAGCGTGGACTGCGGCATTCGCTCGGTGCAGGAAGTGGAACACGCCAACAGCCTGGGCCTGGACATGATTATCACCGACCACCACAGCCTGGGACAGGAATTGCCGCCGGCTGTGGCCGTCATTAACCCCAAACGGCCGGAATCGGCTTACCCGGAGAAGATGCTGGCCGGCGTGGGGCTGGCCTTTAAGCTGGCCCAGGCGCTGCGCCTGGCGCTGCCGGAGCGGGCCAATTTTGACGAGGCGGAACTGCTGGATCTGGTGGCCCTGGGCACAGTGGCCGACCTGGCCCCGCTGTTGGGCGAGAACCGCCGGCTGGTGATTGAGGGGTTGAAAGTGCTCAACACCTGCCGCCGGCCGGGGCTGGAAGCGCTGGTCCGGGTGGCCGGGCTGCGGCCGGGCAACCTGACGGCCGAATCTATCGCCTTTGCCCTGGGACCGCGCATTAACGCTGCCGGCCGGCTGGCCCACGCCTACGACGCCGCCAAGCTGCTGGCAGTCAACAACCAGCTTATGGCCGATGATTACGCCCGGCGGCTGAACCAGTTGAACCAGGAACGGCAGCGGCTGACGGCCGCCCTTAGCCGCCAGGCGGAAGAGATGATTGAGCCGGACGCGCCTCTTCTTTTTGCCGCCGACCCTGGCTTTCTACCCGGTGTGGTCGGCCTGGTGGCCAGCCGGCTGGCGGAAAAACATTACCGGCCGGCCGTCGTCGTCGAGCAGGGCGAGGCGGAAAGCCGCGGCTCCTGCCGCTCGATTCCCGAATTTCACATCACCGAGGCCCTGGACCAGGTGGGGGCGCTGCTGGAGCGGCACGGTGGCCACGCCCTGGCGGCCGGCTTCACCATTAAGAATGAAAAGCTGCTGGAGTTTAAAGAACGCCTGACGGAAATTGCCGCCGTCGAGCTGGACGGCCGCGATCTGTCGCCGGCCGTGTCCGTGGATGCGGAGGTGCCGCTGGCCGACGTAGACTGGGCGCTCCAGGGCGTCCTGGGACAACTGGAACCGACCGGCTACGCCAACGCCACGCCGATTCTGATGAGCCGGAACGCCTGGGTTTACAGCCACCGGCCGGTTGGCCAGGACAGCTCGCACCTCCAGTTGTGGGTTGGCGACGGCCGGGTAAAGCTACAGGCCATTGCCTTTCGCCAGGGGGCCTGGGCCGGCCGCCTGCCTGACCGGGTAGACCTGGTTTATACGGTGGGGGTCAACGAGTGGAACGGCCGGCGCAACCTGCAACTGATGGTCCAAGACATTCATCCGGCCGGCTGAATAGAGATTGGAGATTGGAGATTGGAGATTAAGATGCTCACAATCTCTAATCTCTAATCTCCAATCTCCTTAAAGCCCTAGAACTTCCTCCGCCTTGGCCAACAATTCGTCCGGGTCAAAAGGCTTGGTCATGTACAGGTCGGCGCCCACGGCCTGGCCTTGTTGCCGGTCAAATTCCTGGCCCTTGGCCGTTAGCATGACGATGTAAATGTCGTCCATCCCCCACTCCCGTTTGATCGTGCGGCAAACGTCAAAGCCGTTCATTTTGGGCATCATCACGTCCAGGAAGACCAGTTGCGGCCGCTCCATCTCGATCATGGCCAGCGCGTCCTCGCCGTTGGCGGCGACCAGCAGCTCTATCCCCTCGTCTTCCAGCTCTTCCAGCGTCTGTTCAATCAGCAAGCGGACGTGAGCTTCGTCATCCACGATCAAAATCTTCTGTTCCATGCGCTTGAGCCAATCCTTCCAACTCGTAGACCATGACGCTCTGCCGGCGCCCTTTGACCTTGACCGGCGCAAGCTTACGGGCCACCACTTGCCCGGCCACGGCCCGGTAGGCGGCCTCGGATAGCAATATCTGGCCCGGTTCGGCAATAGATTCCAGCCGCTGGGCCAGGTTGACCGTGTCGCCAATAGCAGTATAGTTAAACAACTCGTCTGTGCCAACGTTGCCGACCATCGCCTCGCCGGTATTAATGCCAATACTGAAGTGAAGCTGGTGATGTTCGCCCAATTGCAGGCGGTGCGACTGGAGAGCCTGTTTCATGGCCAGGGCGGCCAGCACCGCTCGTAGAGTATGGTCAGGTTGAGTATCGGGCGCATTCCAGAGGGCCATGACGGCATCACCCATAAATTTGTCCAGCGTTCCTTCCTGCTCCAGCACTGCCTGGGCGGCCAGCGACAGGTAGGAATTTAAGACCTTAAACAACGTTTCCGGCTCGGTCTGTTCGCTGAAGGGGGTAAAGCCAAAAACGTCGGCAAAGAGGACGGTGACGGGCTGGCGAACACCGTCCAGGCGCAAATTCCCCGGGTCGGCCAGCAGGCGATCACGCACTCGTGGGGCAACCACCAGTCCCAATGTCCGGTGAATTCGTTCCCTATCTACTTCTAACCGGCGCTGCTCGGTGACGTCGTTGATGACGACCGTCAGCCCTTTGGCCGCCCGATGGGCATCGTAGAGAGGCGTGCAGGAGAGGCGCAGGTGAATCTGCCCGCGCCTGGGCAGCAGGGGCGAAAGCTCCTCGTCCAGGATCAGCGCGCCGTCTTCCAGGGCAGCCTGTAGGGGCGAAACCAGTTCCGGCAAGACCTGGGCCAGCGGCCGGCCGACGACTTCGCTGGCCGCCAGGCCCAGAATGCGCTCGGCCGCCTGGTTGAAAAGCATCACTTTCTGCTGCAGGTCGGTGGTAATAACGCCCGACGGAATCGAGGCAAAGATGTCGTCCATCAGGCTTTTCATTTCCAGGGTCTCGCCCAGGATACGCTGCAAATTATCAATCAGGTGAGCGTTTTCCATGGCAAAGGCCGACTGCACGGCCAGGGCCAGCAGCAGCTTCTCTTCGCTGGCCGTAAAGACGGTCCGGCCCGGCGGCCGGGCCAGCAAGATGCCGCCCAGGACACGTTCTGAGGTCTTCAGCGGGGCCCATAGCAACGGGCCGTGGGACAGCGAGGCGGCCGGCAGCTCGGTGAGGATCAGCGGCCGGTCGCTGTCGCCTACCCGGGCCAGGACGGCCGGGACCAGTTGGTCTAACAGGCCAACCTCTTCCGGCCGGCCGAAATCGGCCACTACTTTCCAGTCAGCGCCCTGCCCGTTACGGGACTCTTCGCCTGAGAAGAGGACGACCAGGCCGGCTTCGGCCGGAATGACGCGGTTACTCTCGTCCAGCACCAGCCGGGGAATCATTTCCGGGTTGAGTGAGGCCCCAATCGTCTGGCTAACGCGGTAGAGCAGGCTTAACTCCCGGTAGCGGTCGAGCGTTTCGTTGGCGACGGCCTGTTTTTCCATCACCTGGGACAGGAACAGGGCCAGGCTGTGGCCCAGCGTCTGCTCCACCACCGGATCGGCTGCCGGATCGGCGCGCACAACGAGGGTGGCCAGCCACTCTCCTTCCACCCACAGGGGGTAGCAGCGGGTCTGGCCTATTGTCCAGGGCTCTTCACCGCTCCGGCCAGCCAGCACCTCGGCCAGCGCTTCCGGCGACCAGGAACCCAGGCTGGCCCGCGCCTGGCCGTTGGCCTGGGCCACGGCTACGTCCCGCCCACCCAGCAGGGGAGCAAAGCTTTCCAACAATGCCGCTAACTCGCGCCGGCCGGGCAACCGCCGCGGCCGGTCGTTGCCACCCTCAGTCATCGTTGCCGCTCCGGCTGTGGCTGGCTCCTGACCAGGACCGGCTTCCAGCCTCTGCCACCTCCGCTGGATTATTGAAACAACAAAAACAGCACATTCTCCAGCCCTTTCTCAAAGCGCAGGGTCTTGACGATGTCGCCCTGTTGCGAGAGTACGGCGTTCAGGATGATCATATCCGGCCGGGAAGAGAGGGCCGTTTGAACCGCCTCTTCGCCAGTTGAAGCGCCGACCACCTGATACCCCTTGGCCTGCAGCGCCTCGGTGAGCGTTCGCACGGTGGAGGCATTGGCGTCCACCACCAGCACCCGCCGGGAAGATGAGCCCTGGGCCAGGAGCGTCTCGGCCTCCTGCAATAACACCTGGGTGTCAATGGGTTTTGTCAGGTAGCGGTCCACTCCCAGCCGGTAGCCTCGTTCCCGGTCCTCGATAATAGAGAGGATCATGATCGGCGTATTCATGGTTTGGGGGTTGTTTTTAAGGACAGCAGCCACGTCGAAACCATTCAGCTCTGGCATCATCACGTCCAGGATGATCAGGTCGAGACTGATCTGCTGGGCCAGGGTAAGCGCCTGCCGGCCGTCCTCGGCCTCGTAGACCAGGTAGCCTTCGGCCGCCAGCTCCTGCCGGAGCAAGGCGCGAATGTTGGCGTCGTCGTCCACGACCAGGATCCGTTTCTGGCCGGTGGCTTCGGCCGTTGCACCCGCTGAGACCAGGTGGGGCCGGAGCTGGGACACCAGCGCATTGACATCCATCCAGCGCACGCGGGGGTCTGCCTGGCCTGTGGCAACCACCTCGCCGGCCACGACACCCTCGACCGGCAACGAAAAGGCAAAGGTGCTGCCAAGGCCCAAATCGCTTTCAACCCAGATGTGGCCGAGGTGGTGCTCCACAATCTCCTTGCAAATAGCCAGGCCCAGGCCGGTGCCCCTGGGCTTGTCTGTCAGGGTATCCCCCACCTGCTTGAACTTCTCAAACACTTTGGGCAGGTCGGCCGCGGCAATGCCGATGCCGGTGTCGCTAACGCTGACAACGACCTCGCCATTAGCCTGGCGAGCGCGACAGGTCACCGAGCCACGCTCGGTAAACTTGACGGCGTTGGAAATCAGGTTGATGAGCACCTGGATCAACCGGTCGCGGTCGCCAACGATTAGCGGCAGGTCGGTGGGAATGTCTTTAATCAGCGGCAATCTTTTTTGCAGAAACAGGCCGGCCGTGGCCGCCGTAGCTCGTTCAATGACCTCGGCCACCGCCAACGACTCCATATGCCACTCGACCTTGCCAGCCTCAATCTTGGCCAGGTCGAGCACGTCGTTGATCAGGGACGTCAGCCGCTCACCTTCGGCCACGATAATTTGGACGTTCTCCAGCACCTGCTCCATGGCCCGTTGGGTCTTGCCGTCGGTGGCCGGAATAGCCGGAAGAAGCCGTTGTTCCAGCCGCTTCTGGATGATCTTGGCAAAGCCCAGGATCGAGGTTAGTGGAGTACGCAGTTCGTGACTGACGCTGGCCAGGAAAGCGCCTTTGGATTGGTTGGCCGCTTCCGCTTCGCGGCGGGCCCGCTGCAGCTCGCTAATGTCGTGATAGATGCCAATGAAACCCAGCCGCTTGCCATCCACTACCACCGGCACGACGGCCATTTCCACGTCTACCAGCGTGCCGTCTTTACGGGTCCGTTGGGTCAGCGCGTGCAGGTGACCTTCCTGAATAGCCTGCCGGGAAAAATTCAAGGCTTCGTCGTGGGTGGTCCCCCGGGCAATCAGGATATCCAGATTGCGGCCGATTGCCTCAGCCTGGGTATAGCCAAACAACTTCTCGGCCGCCGGGTTCCAGCCGACAACGTTCACGTCCAGGTCTACAATGAGAATGGCCACCGGGCTGATCTGGACCACGGCCTTGAAGTATTCTTTTTCCCGCTGGGCGGCGGTGTACAGCCGGGCGTTGTCCAGGGCTATGGAGACTAACTGGCCAAAGCGACTCAACAACTCCACTTCCTCGTGGCCAAACGTGCCTTCTGAGTCCGGGCTGTAGGCCAGACCCAGGACGCCGATAACCTGTTCACCGGACTTGAGCGGCACGCCGACGATGGCCCGAATCGCGCCATATTCAAACGAGGCCAGCCGGCCGGGCCAGTTGTCGTAATCGTAAATGACCAGTGGCTGGCCGGTCTGCCAGACCCGGCCGGTCACCCCTTCGCCTGGCTTGACCCGGAGGCCAATAGCCTGGCTCAGCGCGCCGACGCTTAACTTGCCTTCCAGCTCACGGCCGTCTTCGGTCACCAGGTAGACGAAGCCGTGCGGCGCGCCCAATAACTGGCCGGCCCGGGTAAGCAGCGCCTCCAGCAAGTCGTCTATATCCAGGCGGGTGATAAGGCCCAGGGTGGTTTCGTGCAGAGCGGCCAGGTATTCGTTCTGGCGGCGGATGGCCTCCTCGGCCCGTCTACGCCGGGTAATGTCGCGCAAAATAATGAAGCTGCCGGCCGGATTGTGGTCTCTATCGAAAAAGAGCGCCCCGCTAATGGAGACGTCCAGCAGCGTGCCGTCCTTGCGGTAACGTCGCGTCTCAAACGGCGGCACCCGGCCTGTTTTCAGGCCATAAGCCAGCCGCTCCTGTACCTGCGCCTTCAGCTCTTCGGGCACGAACTCTATCGGCCGTCCAATGACGTCTTCCGGTCGCCAGCCAAACATCTGGGTAAAGGCCGGGTTGATGTAGGTGGCGTTGCCCCTCAAGTCATACAGGACAATGGCGTCGGGCGAAGATTCCAGCAACAGGCGATAGCGCTCCTCGCTATCTCGCATGGCCGCCTCGGCCTGCTTGCGCTTGGTGATGTCGTTGCCCACCGAGCGGATGCCCCGGTGAACGCCGTTCTCGTCGAAAATGGCCTTATTCCACCAGACCACCCAGGCGCGCCGGCCGTCTTTGGTCAAATTCTCATTTTCGTTCTCCTGGTAGCGCTCCGGGTGGATCTGGATGTCGGCCATCACCGCTTGCAAGTTGCGGCCGGTGCTGTCCGTTTCCGGCACAATGGTGCCGATCACGCTCCGGCCGACGATCTCTTCTTCCTGGAAGCCAAAGAACTCCTGGCCGAAGCGGTTGATAAAGCTGACCCGGCCGTCCAGGTCCCAATCCAGGATAATGCCGTTAGCGCTCTCGACCAGATCGCGGTACTTACGCTCGCTGGCCTGGAGCCCGGCCAGGGTCTGGCGCAGGCGGGCATTTTCTGTTTCCAGCGCCTCGCAGCGCTGGTTGGCCTGGGCCACTTCTTCTTTCAACCGGGCCACCC
This sequence comes from Chloroflexota bacterium, assembly GCA_022616275.1. Taxonomy (GTDB): domain Bacteria; phylum Chloroflexota; class Anaerolineae; order Promineifilales; family Promineifilaceae. The sequence goes on along the minus strand of JAKEFB010000131.1, from coordinate 27,919 downwards.
CTTCATTTTCGTCAATCATTTATGCTCCTGAAAAAAACTCGATACGAATGACACGAATTGGACGAGTTTATTTTGACTCATAGTGATGGAGTTTTTTTGCCTGCCTCAACTCTTGTACGTGGCGGGCGTCCTCTCCGGGCGGGAGGACGATATTGGCGAATATGCCTAAAGAAACGCACACCAATCCAGGCCACGGATTATACCAGAAAGTGCAGTGGGAAGTATCATAAACTTCCCGCCGCTTGGTGTTTCATCCACCTTCAAGTAGACTCGACCAGTAACTACAAAGGATTTTGTTGTTTTTAAGGAGACGTTATGAAAGTTTTAGTCACCGGCGCGGCCGGATTTATTGGCAGCCACCTGGCCGAAAAGCTGATTAAACGAGGCGACGAGGTCGTCGGCCTCGATAACTTTAACGACTATTACGACCCGGCCAAAAAGCGGGCCAACGAGCGACGACTGGCCGCCTATCCGAACTTCAAGATGGTCGAGGCCGACGTGCGCGACCGGCCGTGCCTGCTGACCCTGTTTGAGGCAGAGAAATTTGACGCCGTGGCCCACCTGGCGGCGATGGCTGGAGTGCGCAACGCCGTCAAGCAGCCAGACCTCTACGTAGAGGTAGATTACAACGGCACCCAACACCTGATGGACGCCGCCCGCTTTAACGGCGTCGGCAACTTCGTCTTTGCCTCCACCTCGTCGGTTTATGGGGCGACGCGGCAAATCCCGTTCGTGGAGAGCGACCCCTGCGACCGGCCGCTGCAACCGTACGCCGCTGCCAAGCGCGCCGCCGAAATCCTGGGTCACGCCTACCACCACCTCTACCAGTTGAACTTCACAGCCATTCGCTTTTTTACCGTCTATGGGCCGAACGGCCGGCCGGATATGATGGCCTACCTGGTAGCCGAGAGCGTAACGAAGGGCGTCCAGATCCCCCTGTACGAGGGCGGTGAGATGTACCGCGATTGGACGTTCGTCGGGGATATTACCGACGGCGTCGCGGCCGCCATTGACCGGCCGCTGGGTTACGAAATTATCAACCTGGGGCGGGGCAAACCGACCCTGCTGCGTGACTTTGTTGCCGTCATCGAGCGCCTGGCCGGGCAGAAAGCGAACGTGGTCGCCAAACCGAAGCCGGCGGCCGACGTGGCTGTCACTTACGCCGACATCGGCAAGGCAGTCGAGTTGCTGAATTACGATCCGAAAGTGTCGGTCGAAGAAGGCGTCGGGGCATTTTGGAAGTGGTACGTTAGCACGGAGCAACCACTGTAATTGGTTATTAGGCGGCCGGACCAACGAATAACCAATTTACCAATAACCAATAACCGAAGCGCTACCTCTCAACTCCCTTGAGTAATTTAAGCATTAGAATACGGGGCACAGTGCGCTGGACGAAGCCAAGGCCGGCCAGTAATGGCAGGGCTGCCTGGTGGTGGGCGCTACTGCCCAGATGAAGGTCCAGAGTGGTGGGAACTCGGGCCACCTTTTCGGCCAGCAGGCGCACCAGGCCAGCCAGGGTAAAATGGCCCCAGTAGGCCGGTTGCAGCATCAAATGGATAATCGGGCCGGCCGCCGACCTGGCCACCAGGGCGCAACCTATTTCCTCCCCTTGCAACAGGCAACGCCAGTAAACCCCGGCCGGCAAAGACTCAAAGTCACAGTCGGGAACCACTCGCGCCGCCCAGCGGTCGCCGGCTTCCCGTTCCAGCGCCAGGTAATGCTCAAACAGCCGGCGGCCGCGCCGGGGGCGGAGCGGCTCCAGCCCCACGCCACTGGCCACGCCCCAGGGCATGGTCGCGCTGCCCTCCCGGCGCAAAAAGTGGGGATGGTACGGCCGGTAGCCCAATTGCTCATACAGGTTGCGAGCCGGCAGATTGGCTTCGTCCACCTGCAAGGCCATCCAGGACACATTCCTGGCCTGGGCCGCCTCTTCCAGGTAAGACATCAATCGGCGGGCCACACCCTGACGCCGGTAGGGCTGGTTGACGCTGACGTTAAAGGCGTAGGCGCACAGCTCGCGCACGTGCAGGTAAGCGCAGCCAACAATCCGGCCGTTCTGGACCGCCTTGTATCCCTCTCCGGCCACCAGGAAGTAAAAGGGCATAAACAGGTAACTCCCCCAACGGCTGAGTGGGTGGGTAACCAGCTTGGTGAACAGCGGGTCTACGCCCATCATGTTGGCGTAGGTCATCCTGGTAATCGCCAGCACGTCCTTGACCTGTACCCGCCGGATGTCCGTTTGCTGCTCGTCCATGCCGGATGATTCTACCACAGCATGGCTGAACCACGGGATGGCTGGTACAATAAAAATGTCCAGTAAGGTAACAGGTATTATCCGTGAATTTACCATCATATAAGCTCGTCACGACCCCGGCCGCCTGGCAGGAATGCCTGGCCGCTCTACGACAGGAACCGCAACTGGCTATGGACCTGGAAGCCAACAGCCTCTACGCTTACCGGGAGCGAGTCTGCCTGGTGCAAATATCCACGGCCCACCAGGACTACATTGTTGACCCCCTTGCCGGGTTGGATTTAGAGGGGCTGGGAGAGCTGGCGGAGAACCCGGCCGTGGAAAAGATCTTCCACGCCGCCGAATACGACCTGATGCTGATGAAGCGCGAATATGGCTGGCAATTGCGCAACCTCTTCGATACTATGTGGGCCGCCCGCATTCTGGGTTACGCCCAGGTGGGGCTGGCCAATATCTTAAACGAGTTCTACGGCGTGACGCTGGACAAGAGATACCAGAAGGCCAATTGGTGCCGGCGGCCGCTCCTCCAGGCCCAGTTGACGTATGCCCAGTCAGACACTCACTACCTCTTGTCTCTGCGCCAGCGCCTGGCGGCCGAGCTGGAAGCGGCCGGCCGGCTGCCCGAAGCCCAGGAAATCTTTGAGGAACAGACCCACGTCGAACCGGCCAGCAACGTCTTTGACCCGGACAGCTTCTGGTTTATTAACGGCGTGCGCGAGCTAGACCAGCGCCAGCAGGCTATTGTCCGCGCCCTGTACCTCTACCGTGACCAGGAGGCCCGGCGGCAAGACCGGCCGCACTTCAAAATCTTTGGCGACCGGACGCTGATGGAGCTGGCCGAAACCGAGCCGAAAGATTTAACAGCGTTACAGGCGGTCCACGGCATGTCCCTGGGCCAAATCAAGCGGTACGGCCGGCAGATGCTCCAGATTATTCGCGATAGCCGGGAGGCCCCTGCCCCGCAGCGCCCCCGGCATGGCGGCAGCCGGCCGCCCCAATCGGTGCTCAACCGTTACGAGCGCCTGCACACCTGGCGTAAAAAGCAGGCCAGGGCCAGGGGTGTCGAGTCAGATGTGATTCTCAGCCGCGAAGCGATGTGGGAACTGGCCCAGGCCAACCCCAAAACACCGGAGGAGTTGGCCCAGATTAAGACCCTGGGCCCCTGGCGGCGTACCACCTACGGCAATGAACTCTTGCGCGTGCTCAAAAAAAGCTAGAGCTAGAGCAAGAGCTAGAGTAGATGATTCCTCCCTCTAGCTCTTGCTCTAGCTCCATACCCACGGAGTCATCATGAAAATACAATTCCACGGCGCAGTGCGGACTGTTACCGGTTCGCAACACTTGATTTCTGTCAACGGCCGCAACATTTTATTGGATTGCGGCCTCTACCAGGGCAACCGCAAAGACTCGTACGAGCGCAATAAACACCTGCCCTACAAGGCGGCCGAGGTGGATGTTCTCATCCTTTCCCACGCCCACATAGACCACAGCGGCAACATCCCCAACCTGGTCAAAAGCGGCTTCCGAGGCGACATTGTCTGCACTTATGCTACCCGCGACCTGTGTTCGATTATGCTCCGCGACAGCGCCAAGATCCAGCAGTACGACATTGAGTATCTGAACAAGAAGCGAATTCGCCAGGGGCAGCCACCTCTGGAACCAATTTACGCCATGAACGACGCCGTGGAATGCCTGAAACAATTTATCGGCATCGGCTACGAGCGGCCGTATCAGGCGATGCCGGGGATAACGGTTAGCTTCTACGACGCCGGGCACATCCTGGGCTCGGCTATTGTCGTCCTCGACATAGAAGACCAGGAGATGAAACGGGACGTGCGCCTGGTCTTCAGCGGTGACCTGGGCCGGCCCAAACGGCCGATCCTGCGCGACCCTACCTTTCTCGACGAGGCCGACGTGCTGCTGGTGGAAAGCACCTATGGTAACCGGGAGCACGACCCGGCCGAGGTAACTTTGAAGCGGCTGGAAGATGTCGTCAACACCACCTGCCAGCGGGGCGGCAAGGTTATTGTGCCGGCCTTTGCCGTCGGCCGGACTCAGGAATTAGTCTACCTGCTGCACCAACTGGTGGAATCCCGCGACATTCCCCCTCACCTGCCCGTCTACGTGGACAGTCCTCTGGCCGTAGACGCGACCAGCATTTACCGGTTGCATCCGGAAGCCTACGACGCCGAACTATTTGAATTTCTATCCAATAGCAAAAACCATGATCCCTTCGGCTTCGATATGATGCGCTACACCCGCTCCACGGCCGAATCCAAAGAACTGAACTTCCTGCGTGAGCCGGCCGTTATCATCAGCGCCAGCGGCATGGCCGAGGCCGGCCGGATCTTGCACCACCTCAAGAACAACGTCGAGGACCCGCGCAACACCGTCTTGATCGTCGGCTGGCAGGCCCTGGAAACACTCGGCCGGCGGCTGGTGGAAAAGCAACCCATCGTCAAGATTTTTGGCGAGGAGTACCACCTGCGGGCCGAGGTCGTGACCATCAACGGCCTCAGCGCCCACGCCGACCGCCGGGAATTGTTGGGCTGGACCGGCCACTTCGGCCGCAGGGCCGCCCAGGCCTTTATTGTCCATGGCGAAGAGGCTGCCTCTCTGGCCCTGGCCGACGGCATGCGCCAGCAAGGGTATCGGGAGGTACACGTGCCTCAGTTAGGGCAGAGTTTCACCATCTAGAGAATGGCGCCGCCAGAACGATTCGTCCAGGAAGAACTGCTGGCTACCGGCGGCCACGGAGAGGTATACCGGGGTCGCGACCGCCTGACCGGCGAGTTGGTGGCGATCAAGCGTCTCAGACCGGCCATGATCACCAAAGACAGCGATCTGGTGACGCGCTTCTGGCGGGAAGGGGAAGTGCTCCGGCAACTCGGCCACCCCAATATTGTCCGGCTGCTGGCTATGTTTGAACAGGACGGGCAGCGCCACATCGTCATGGAGTACGTGCCTGGCGGCAGTCTGCGCCATCTTCTGGATAAGACGCCCCAACTGCCGGTGGAGCGGGGGCTAGATATTGCCCTGGAGTTGGCCGACGCCCTCAGCCGCGCCCACCATTTGAACATCATTCACCGGGACCTCAAGCCGGAGAACGTGCTACTGGCGGCTGACGGCACCCCGCGCCTGACCGATTTTGGCACAGCGCGGCTATTGCGCGCTGATACCACTCTGACCCAGACCGGCTCGTTCCTGGGTAGCCCGGCCTACATGAGCCCCGAAGCCTTAAACGGCGAAGCGCTCGACGCGCGTAGCGACATCTGGTCCTTCGGTGTGCTGCTTTTCGAGATGCTGGCCGGGCGCCGGCCGTTTGGCGGGGAGTATATGGTGCCCCTCGTGGTTAGCATTTTGAACCAACCCACGCCCCAGGTCCGAGAGATCCGGCCGGACCTCCCGCCGGCGCTAGACGAATTGTTGCAACAGCTATTGGTCAAGGATCGGGGGCAACGAATGGCCAGCATACGCCAGGTGGCGGCCGCGCTGGAGGCCATCCGGGCCGGGCTTCCAGTTGCAGACCTCCAGCCATCGGGAGCGCCGCTCCCAGCGGCGCCCAGCGCGGAGAAGAAAGTTGTCTCTACCCCGCTACCGGCCCAACCACCTGCGCCGTTACACAACTTACCCCACCAGCCGACCCTGTTTATCGGCCGGGAGGCAGAAATGGCCGACATCCGGCAGCTTTTACTGGACGAGCCGGCCTGTCGCCTGTTGACGCTGGTGGGTCCAGGCGGCATAGGTAAGACACGCCTGGCCCTGGCATTGGCCGAAGCTGTCCTGGACGCTTTTCTGCACGGCGTTTTTTTTGTCCCTCTGGCGCCGCTTAGTTCAGCCGGCCAGATCCTTCCGACGCTGGCCGAGAGCCTCGACTTTCAGTTCTACGAAGCTGGAGAGCCAAAGCAGCAACTGCTGCGTTACCTTGAACCAAAGCAGATGCTGCTGGTGATGGACAATTTTGAGCACGTGCTGGCCGGGTCGGAGCTGGTGATGGAGATTCTACAAGCCGCGCCAGGGGTGAAAGTCCTGGTTACTTCGCGGGAGCGCCTCCACCTGAGCGGCGAAACCCTTTACGCGCTGCGTGGCCTGGACTACCCTGGAGAGGCCACACCGGCCGGCTTGCCAACGCTGGGCGAGGCTGTTGGCAAATACGACGCGCCACGGTTGTTCTTGCAACATGCCCGCCTGGTGCAGCCTAATCTCCAATTAGAAGCCGAGGATTTTCGCCACCTGGTCCGTATCTGCCGCCTGGTCCAGGGCATGCCCCTGGCTCTGGTCCTGGCGGCCGGCTGGCTGGAGCTGCTTTCCTTCCAGGAAATTGCCGACGAAATTGCCCAATGCCTGGACTTCCTGGAGAGCCAGCTTCGAGACATCCCGGAGCGCCAGCGGAGCATGCGGGCAGTATTTGACTACTCCTGGAAGCGGCTGCCGGCCAGGGAGCAGCAGATTTTTGCCCGGCTGGCGGTCTTCCGGGGTGGCTTTACACGCCAGGCCGCAGAACGGGTCGCCGGGGCGACGTTGCCTGCGCTACGCGTCTTGGTCAGCAAGTCGTTCCTCTCTCTTAGCCAGGACAACCACGACACTGTCGCCGACCGCTACGAAATCCACGAGCTGCTGCGGCAGTTTGGTGAGCAAGCTCTGGAAGCTTCGGGGGAAGCAGAAACGGCACGCACTGCTCACAGCCATTACTACCTGGCAACTCTCTTTGAACTGGAAGCCGGGGTAAAGGGGCGCCGCCAGTTAGAGGCGCTCAACGAGATCGAGACAGACATGGAGAACATCCGCTCCGCCTGGAACTGGGCGCTTGACCACCAGCGCGCGGCCAGCATTGACCAGGCGCTGGAAAGCCTGCACCTGTACTTCGATATGCGCGGCCGCCAGGCGGAAGGGACCGCTTTTCTCCGTCTGGCTTACGAACGACTGGCGGCTACGCCGGGGGAAGCGGCCGAGTTAACTCGATCGCGAGCCTTAGCCCGTTCCTGTTTCCTGCAGCTTATTTCTAGCGGCGATCCGCACGGTACGATTGAAGGGGAGCTGCAGCACTGCCTGGAAACCGCCCGGCGCCATAACCACCAGGGGGAAGTCGCTTTATGCCTGGGCGCCCTGGGCAGCTATTACGCTGCCGTGATGCATAATTTTGTTCCCGGGTTAGAGTTAACCCGGCAAGCGCACGACCGGTATCGCGCCGTTGGAGACGACTTTTTCATCGCCCGGTCCCTGGGTTGGCTGGCGACAACCTACCATCAGGCCGGGGATGTGGACAACTTTCACAATTTTGGGCGGCAGACCCTGGAAGCAGTGCGCCAGCTTGGCAGCAAGGTAGAGGTAGTCTACACGCTGGCCAACGTGGCCGAAGTGGCCATCGCCGAAGGTGATTATGAGGTCGCCAGGAGCTACCTGAAGGAGGCAGTGGTCACGGCGATGGAAATGGCGTTGCGTATGCCGCTGGCTTATTGCAAAATGCTGTTCAGTTTCCTGGATTTTCTGCGCGGCGACCTGGAAAGGGCCGGCGAGGTGGCTGGGGAGGCCTACCGGCTGGCGACGGAGTTCAATCACTCTGTGACCGTTGCCTTTGCCCAGGGCGTGCTCGGCCTGCTGGCCGGCGTGGCGGGTGATTATTCGTCTGCCCAACAGCATGGTGCCGAAAGCCTGGGCGCGCCGCTTAATCATGGCCTGGGGCTAATTCTGGCCAATTGGGCCCTGGCCCTGGCCAGTTGCGGCCGGCAGGAGGAAAGCCAGGCTATGTCATACGTACGGGCCGCCCTGGACGTAGCCCAGAAGGCCAGCCTGCCCTCGGCCGCAACCTGGCTTTTGCCGGTGGCGGCCGTTTCGCTGGCTGGCCAGGGTGACGGGGAGCAGGCGGTGGCGTTGTTGGCGCTGGTTCACCGCCACCCGTTGAGCCCGACGAGCTGGATGGAAAGGTGGCCGCTGCTGAACGCATGGCGCGCCGAACTGGAAGGGGGGCTTGGCGCAGCGGCTTACCAGGCAGCGTGGGAACGAGGCAGGGCGCTGGAACTGGAAGTTGTTGTTAACAGTTTGCAGTAACGACTTCAGTTGTTACAACAAACCTACAGCGACGCTTCGCGGCGGTGGATGCCGGTAGAGCCGCTCGGCCGGGCCGGGCGGTCTTCTTCGATCTGCGGCGTGCCATCCCCTTCAGTGCAACGCACCTCGAAGGTGTGGTCGCCGGCAGCAAAGGGCCACTCGTAGCGCCAGATGACCCAGGTCGTCTCCGAGAGCGGCGAGCGCAACTGCGCTGGCTGCCAGGGGCCGCCGTCTACCCGCACCTCGACCCGGGAGATGCCGCGCGCCCCGGCAAAGGCAATGCCGCCCACCGGCACGGATTGTTGGTCGCCCTGGCTGATGAGGTGGTCAACGGCCACTGTGTCAATGACCGAAGTGGTGTTCACCCTGGCGACCTCATCCCAGTTGCGCTCCACCCAGTAACCGGGGACGTACTTGTCTACCAGTTCCATGCTCACGATCCACTTGGGCTGCTTCATGCCGAAGCGGTCGGGGATCCAGATGCGCAGCGGAAAGCCGTGGTCCACGGGCAGGGCATGGCCGTCCCAGGCGTAACAAAGCATGATCCGCCGCTCGGCCGCGATCAATTCCAGGTCCACGGTCTCATAGAAACCATCGCCAGAGTTAATGATCAGGTAGCGAGCTTCCGGCCGGGGTTTGGCCGCAGCCAGAACGTCCTGCATGCTCACCCCGGTCCACTGGGTGGTGCTGATAAGCGTCGTCCCCACCCGGCCGGAAATACAGGATAGGGTGACGTACTGGTCAAAAGAGTCGAAGTTGTTCCGAATGTCATCCAGCGTCAGCATCAACGGGTTGTCTACGAGGCCGGTAATGGGCAGGGTGTAGTTGGCTCCGTCAATGACGGTCGGTTCGGTACGAATGAAGACTTTGTAATGGTCTTTAATGGGCGTGTACTCCGGCCGCGTGCCGGGTACAGGTGTCACCGGGTCGTTGGCGTTGGGGAATGGGGAAAGGGTCGTTTCGTCTACCTGGTGGGCCATCGTGGTGGCTTCGCTCAGGCGGCGGCGTTCGGCGGCGGCCAATACGCCGCCTAACCCCGCGCCAATGACGGTAATCGTAGCCGTGCTGGCCCCCAGGCGAATGAGGAATTGCCGGCGGTCAATTGTCTCTACCGTCGCCACTTCACCGCCGGCCTGGTCTACGTCAGCCCCGGTCACCACGGCCGCCGGCGCTTCGGCCAGCAGGCCCCGGTAGGCCCAGGCCAGGGCCAGCCCCCAGGCCAGGAAAAGCACGGCCAACCAGGCCATGCGCAGCAGAGGATGAACCTCCGATTGGCCGATGGCCATGCTGATGGCAATGAGTGGCAGGCCCAACAGCGCGCCAGCCAGCAGCCCGGCCGGCCACTCCCCACGAACCCGGCTCAGCCGCAGCAAGACGAAGAACAGCCCCCCGGCCAGGAGTCCGATAACGAAGAACTGCAAGACGGCCGATAGTTGTTCGGCCGTCTTGGCCGTGTCGGCCACGTCCAGCCCGATTAAGGTCAGGGTATCAATCATTAAATCAATGCCAAAGGTGATAATCGGACCGGGCAGGACGCGGGTAATCCAGTCGAACAGGTCAAAAGGCACAAAGGGCAGCCCCAGCGCCTGGTTGGCCAGATACATGATGGCCATCAACGCTGACGCCAGCAGCCCCCCTGCTAACAGGCCAAGCCCAACCGTTCGCTTTGCCATTCCTATCTCCTCTTCTTCCAAGTGTAATAGAGGCACGACGTACCGTGCCCTGCGTCAAATCATGGCCGCTATTTCTTGTCTTTTGCTTGCAAAGTTCTTGTGGTTTTATTACAGGCGATACCCGGCCGCCTGTAGTTGGGCGGCTATCCAGGCCGCATCTTCCTGGGAAAAGGCAGGGGGCGGCGGTGGTTCCCGGTAGTTGAGCAGCCGTTCGTAGCCAACGAGGTTAAAACAACTGTTGACGGCCGCCTGCAAGTCCAGGGGGACGTCTTCGTCAGGCGGCAACAATAGTACAGGAACGACCGGGAACGGTTCTCGTAACGAGATAGCCCAGACCTCGGTGACCGGCCGGCGCGTGAAGCGGCTCAGGAAGACGTAGTAGGATGCGGCCGGCAACTGCCCTTCCAGGGGAAAACGCTCGCCGCGCCGGATAAGGTCAATTTCCAGCAGGTGCGTCTGTGTTTGCATCGGACCACAAATCTCCTTCAAGGTATGGATCCATTCCGGGAAATGGCGAAGGCATTTTCTGCTCCTAGCAGTACACATCCTGAGGTGTTTACAACTCGCGCCATTATAACATATACTGCCAACGGGCATAAACTGACATTTCTACCAGAGTAAAAAGCGTTACTTTATGACCGTGCTAAGTATAAATCCAGGCTATAATAGGGCGACAATGGAGAACGGTCGAACGATCACCAACCCTGTCCTCAAGGATAGAGTGACCTTTCTGAAAACGGCCGCCGAGACGGCCGGCGAATGCACGCTGGTCGAGCTGGAGCTGGCCCCGGGCGGCAGCAACGCCCTGCATTACCACAAAACGTTCAGGGAAACGTTTACCGTGAGCGAAGGCCGGTTCGGCATTGAGCTAAACGGCCGGCAAGAGACCTTGCTCCCCGGCCAGACGGTAACAGCCCCGGCAGGTAGTTATCACCGCTTTTTCAACCAATCAGATGGCCGGAGCGTGTGCGTCGTCGAGCTGCGGCCGGGGCAGCCGGCATTTGAAGACGTGCTACGCATTAGCTACCGGTTGGCCCAGGAAGGTAAAACGACCGCCACCGGCGTGCCTAAAAACCCACTCTACACCGCGCTCCTGTTCGAGATGGCCGATACCTACCGCCCCGGCCTCCTCTACCGCCTGGCCACGCCCATTCTCAGGCTCCTGGCCCTGATTGCCCACCAAACAGGAGCCAACCGTCGCCTGAGATCCTACACAACCACCCAACCACATAACCACATAACTACACTTTCACCGGAGACAGATCCATGAACGAATCGGAACGCCAAACGGCCGAAGGCATTCTCTTGACTGACGAATACCAGTTGACGATGGCCCAGCTTTACTACCGCATGGGTATGCACGAAAAGCCGGCCCAGTTTGACCATTTCTTCCGCAACTACCCCGATTACGGCACGCACAAGGCCGGTTACTGCGTGAACGCCGGGCTGGAGTGGCTGCTGAACTGGATGGACACGGCCCACTTCCGCGACGAGGACGTGGAGTTCCTGCGCAGCCAGACCGGCCGGACCGGCCGGCCGGTTTTTGCCGGCGATTTCCTGGCCTGGCTGCGCCAGAACGGCAACTTCGACGGCCTGACCGTGTGGGCCATCCCCGAAGGCCGGGTGGTCCACCCCAATGTGCCGCTGACGGTGGTCCAGGGGCCGCTGGCCATGGCCCAGATTCTGGAGACCGCGCTGCTAAATAAGCTCAATTACCAGACCTTGATTGCCACCAAGGCGGCCCGCATCCGGGAGAGCGGCCGGGGGCAATTGCTAATGGAGTTTGGCCTGCGCCGGGCCCAGGACAGGGGCGGCAACGCCGGCACGCGGGCGGCGCTCATCGGCGGGGCCGACTTCAGCTCCAACGTCGGCATCTCCCACGTCCTGGGCTATCCGCCCAAGGGCACCCACGCCCACAGCATGGTCCAGGCTTTCATTGCCCTGGGCGAAGGGGAGCTGGAGGCGTTTCGCGCCTACGCCGGGGTTTACCCCGACGATTGCCTGCTGCTGGTGGACACGATCAATACGCTGGAAAGCGGCGTCCCCAACGCCATCAAAGTGTTCCAGGAATTGCGCCAGAAAGGGCACGAGCCGGTCGGCATTCGCCTGGATTCTGGCGACCTGGCTTACCTCAGTATCCAGGCGGCCCGGATGCTGGACGCGGCCGGCTTTCCCGATACTTCCATCGTCCTGTCCAGCAACCTGGACGAACTGGTCATCTGGCAGATTATTACCCAGATCGCCGACGAAGCGCCGCGCTATGGTATGGACGCCGATCACGTCATCCGCCGGCTGGTCTACGGCGTAGGCACGCGACTGATTACCTCACGGGGCAACTCGGCCTTGGGTGGGGTCTACAAGTTGGTGGCCCTGCACGACGAGGGGCAATGGATACCGGCCCTAAAAATCTCGGAAACGGCGGCCAAAACGCCCAATCCCGGCCAGAAGCGGGTCTGGCGGTTGTATGACCGGCGCGAGAAGGCCACGGCCGATCTCATTACTCTGGAAGATGAAGCGCCCGGCCAGATGGAGCGGATGATCCTGCGCCACCCGACCGAGCACACTAAGTTCCGCGTCTTGCGCCAGGGCGACCTCACCGCCGTCGAGCCTTTGCTGGTGGAAGTGGTGCGCGACGGCCGGCCGGTCTACCAGTTGCCGTCTATCGAGGAGATAAGGCAGCGCCGCGTGGCCGACGTGGAGCGCCTTGACCCCGGCGTCCGCCGCCTGTTAACCCCCCACATTTATCACGTTTCTCTCAGCCAGCAGCTTTGGGATCTGAAGCAACAATTGATTGAATCGTTCCAGGCAGCGTAACGATTCAGAAACTTTCTTCTTCTTCCCAATCTTCCTCGTCGGCGTAATCGTCATCCTCCCAGAAATCGTCCTCTTCCTCTTCCCATAGCTCGTATTCTTCCTCGAATTCTTCCTCTTCGTCCTCGGCGTCATATTGGGCCCAGTCGAACTCCAGAGGGCTGAGGCTAACAATTTCGAGGTCGGCGTTGCAATGGGGGCACGATACCCACTGTCCCTTCTTAGGCTTGGGTCCGACGACAATCTTCCGACCACAATCCGGGCAAAGTGCGCTAGTCATCCTCTTTTTGCTCCTTGTGTAACGCGTGTACCAACAAGGCCACTAACCTTAAGGTAGCCTGTTAAGGCCAGTTGTGTGCTGGCAAATCACAGGAGGACTATAGCCAATCTTTGTGCAAAAAACGTGGTAAAGAAATGTAAAAATAGTGGCAAAAGAAAGGTGGAGATATAAATTTTGCACAATTTCACATGAGCGGCCGGCCAAAACATTGACACCAGGGTATCCCCCCTTACAATTATCACTATGGTGGACTGGTACCTGGGCACAATGGGTTTTAGCTACAAAGAAGATTGGAGTGGTGTCTTCTACCCGGAGGGGTTGCCGCAACGTGATTTCCTGGCCTATTACAGCCAGTTCTTTAACGCCGTCGAGCTGGACTCCACCTTTTACGGTACGCCGCGTACCGAGTACGTGGAGCGGTGGGCAGCGGCGACGCCGGCCGAATTCAAATTTTGCGCCAAGGTACCCCGGGAGATTACCCACGACCTGCGCCTGGCCAACGCGGCCGATTTAATGAACACCTTTGTAGACACCATGCGCCTGCTGGGCGATAAGCTGGGGGCTATCTTGGTCCAGTTGCCGCCGGACTTCGCCTTCGACCAGATTCACACCCTGGCCGTCTTCTTGCGCCACCTGCCCCCGGACGTGCGCTACGCCGTCGAATTTCGCCACCCTTCCTGGCACGCCACGGCCACCGGCCAACTGCTGCAAAACCACCGGGCCTGCTGGGTCTCCACCGATTACGTCCACCTGCCGCAGCGAGTGTACGTGACCACCGACTTCATTTACATTCGCTGGATCGGCCGGCACGGCCAGTACGAGGTCAAAGACCACGAGCGGGTGGACATGACCCCCCGGCTACAAGCCTGGTACGAAGATATTCAAAACCGGCTGGATGGGATCAATACCATCTATGGCTTCTTCAATAACGATTACGCCGGCCACTCCCCAGCTACCTGCAACCGCTTCAAAGCCATTGTTGGCCTGCCCACTCAAGAGCTACAGCCGCCGCAGCAGGGGAAGTTGTTTGAGTGAGGGCCGTAATAGAGTAATTAAGTAATTGAGTAATTTGTGTCGCTGCAAGAGACGCCGCCGTTGAAGCGGAGTAGCCTCAATCCAGATCCTTTTCGCCAGTTCGCCGATTGGTTTGAGGCGGTGATGGCGGCCAGTATTGAAAATGGCCACGCCATGACGCTGGCCACGGCCACCAGCGACGGCCGGCCGTCGGCCCGGATGGTCCTGCTGAAGGAGTACGACGAGCGAGGCTTCGTCTTTTTCAGCAATTACGACAGCCAGAAGGGGCAGGAGCTGGCCGAAAACCCCCAGGCAGCGCTGGTCTTTTACTGGGTCCAGTTCCACCGCCAGATCCGGATTACCGGCCAGATCAGCCGGGTCTCAGCCGCCGAATCAGACAACTACTTCCACAGCCGGCCGCGCGGCAGCCAGTTGAGCGCCGCCGCCTCGCCCCAGAGCCGGGTCGTGCCCGGCCGGGCCACGCTGGAAGAACAGGTGGCCTGGCTGGCCGAGCGATACGAAGGCCAGGAAGTGCCCCGGCCGGCCCAGTGGGGCGGCTACCGGCTGGCGCCCGACAGCTTTGAGTTCTGGCAGGGCCGCCCCGACCGCCTGCACGACCGCTTCCGCTACACGCGCCGGCCGGAGGGGGGCTGGATTATTGAGCGGCTGGCTCCTTGAAGTTCTGGACGACGGACATAGTTAATCTAGTTGAAACTGGCCTGTTTCTTTATATTGCCAAAACATCTCAATCGCTCGCCGCATATTAGGCAGCAAGTCCGGCAGGGCGGCCGGGGCGAAGAAGGCCAGTTCCAGGGACTCCTCGTTGGCGGCGGACAGAGTTCCTTCCCACCGGTTGGAGAAAAACAACAGGCTGTAACAATGGACCTGGTCCCCGTTAGGATAGGTGACGCGTTCGTAGGCCGGGTTGGAGGAAAAGCCGAAACATTCCAGGTGGGTCAGGACGAGGCCGGTCTCCTCCAGCACTTCCCGGCGGATGCTCTCGGCCGCCGTCTCCCCCTCTTCCGGCGATCCGGCCGGCAACCCCCACCGGTCAAAGTCCGGCCGGCGCTGCAGCAGGATGCGGCCGGCAGCGTCCTCAAGGATGATCCGGCCGCCGGGAACCTGGATCAGATCACGCCCCACCTTCTGTCGCAGCCGGCCCAAGTAACTTTCGGAAAAGTTCACTATTCCCAGACCTCGCAGACCACCCGGAAGCCGACGAATTCATCTCCCTCCCCGGCCGGGAGCTTAAGCCGGGCGGCCGAGCGGCAGAGGTCAGAGGTATCGTGCCAGGAGCCGCCCCGCGCCGCCCGGTAGGCGCTTTTCCCACCGGCCGTCCACGCTCGCCCACCGGCCGGCGCGCCTTCGTAGCTGTCGTGCCACCAATCGGCGCACCACTCCCAGACGTTGCCGTGCATGTCGTGCAGGCCAAAGGCGTTAGGTGGAAATGTGTCCACTTCGGTCGTCTCGTGGCGGTAGAAACCAGTCGGGCCAAAGCCGTAGGGGTACTCACTGTTGTAATTGGCCACTTCAGCCGTAATGGTCTCGCCATAAGCAAAAGCGGTGGTTGACCCGGCGCGGCAGGCGTATTCCCACTCCGCCTCGGCCGGCAGCCGGTAGGCCCGGCCGCTTTTTTTACTTAACCGCCGGCAGAAGGCCTCGGCTTCTAGCCAGGAAACGCCCTCCACCGGCCGTTTCTCCCCTTTGAACCGCGCCGGGTTGCTGCCCATAATTGCCAGCCACTGGGCCTGGGTGATCGGGTAACGGCCGATGAGGAAGGCGTCCACCTCTACCAGGTGCTGGGGGTATTCGTCCGGGTGGCCCGCTCCACCCGAGGTGCCAATCAGGCAGCGGCCGGGCGGTATGAGGACCATTTCTAGGGCAACTCCCGGCCCTATCTTTTCAACGAACAGACGAGCACGATGGGCCGGCCGGGCAACGATCTCGCCGTATTCATTCAAGGTCACGCTGCTAAACTCAAATGCGTCCACTCGAACGTTAACTCGCCTCTCCGAACTCCAACGTTGATAACACCTGCAAATTCAAAGGTGATCGCGGGTTGTAGATCACTCGATAAAGCACATTCCCCCTGGGGATAAAAAGGGCTGTCCGTTCGGTCAGGCCAGTAACGGCCGGCCACCGGAAAGAGAAGGTAAAGGCCGGCTGCGAGGCAACGGTACTTTCCACCAACTCATTCATTTCAAGCCCATCAAACTGCCGGGTAATCACTTCCTTGAACTGCTCATAGCCTGTCCGCCAGGAAAGGTCCAGATAGCGGGCAACCTCAAAATAAAGCTCCTGGCTGTCTGTGGAGATAAAGTGGACCCTGGCAATATTTTCCCGGCGGTCTTCTCTGATTTCGGTCGTATGGCCCTCAGGGGTGATTTCTGGGTACTTGAACCGTACCTGAAAATCCGGATCTGAGAAAGTTCGCCACTTTTCATTCATGGCATCACTGCTCCATATTGTACGCCACACCAACCACTTCGCTACAGGTAGCGGGGTCGTCCCTTTCGCAGGCGCTGACCACTTTACCCCGGATCATTTCGGCCGGCAGCGCGCCCCAGTTATGAGAGTCACTGCTGTTATTGCGGCTATCTCCCAGCACAAAATACTCTCCTTCTGCCAACAGCCACCGGCCCTCGTAGATAGGGGGTTGGTCAATGTAAGGCTCTTCAAGCAACGCACCATTGATGAATAACAACCCACCCCTGACTTCCACCTGTTCGTTGGGTAAGCCAATCACCCGTTTGATAAACAGGCGTTCAGGGTCAGGAGGGGATTCAAACAAGACCAGATCCCCTCGCTGCGGCGAAGCTTGCCGGTAGGCTTCCTCATCTATGACGGCGATGGTCCCGGCCGGGAAGGACGGCCGCATGCTGTCACCCTCAAATCGAAAGCGGGTCTGCAGCCGGTAGGCGATTTCTGTCATCTCTGATGGGGAGGGAACGCGCGGCCTGAGTAGAGTACAGGAAGTACAAAATAGAGCCAGGACAATAAGCGCTCTGCTCCACATCGGCTTATCCCACGATGTTAGCGCTCTCACGTGGCTGGCGCTTCATTGACGGCCGGCTGTGCCAGCGGTGGGGAATCTGCTGCATCAGCAGGGCGCAGTCGAAGGCCACGGCCGCGGGTGGAAACAGTTCGGGCTGCTCGAAGAAACTCGACACGACGTGCTCCACTGCCAACGGCTGCACTT
Organism: Chloroflexota bacterium; assembly: GCA_022616275.1. Classification (GTDB taxonomy): domain Bacteria; phylum Chloroflexota; class Anaerolineae; order Promineifilales; family Promineifilaceae. Next base: position 10,643 of record JAKEFB010000131.1, on the reverse strand, counting down.
TCCATTCCAGCGCTTCCAGTTCCAGGCCCTCGTAACAGCCGGCTTCCCCGGCCGGCGAATAACCCAGGGCGCCGGCTTCAAAGAAAGCCGATGCCTCGTCAACAGACTCGAAAATCGAGGTTTCCGGCAAGGCAGTGGCTACCCTGGCCTTCACTTCCAGGGTCGTTTCGCCGTCGTGGCTTTGTAGCTTAACGTGATAGTGGTTGTCGCTCTCGTCCACGTCAAAGGTAGCCAGATGATGGACGCCAGGAAAGAGCCGGCCGCCGATCAGCGTGTTCAGCGTCGAAGAGGAATCGCGCCGGGGAATGTAAACGCCCTCACGGGTCTGGCCCTCTTCTTCCCAGGTCACGGCGATACGGTGGGCGGCGTTTTCAGACGACAGGCCGAAAAAGCCTGGCAGGAATTGCGGCCGGATGTCCGCCAGCCGGATCAGGCACACACCGGCAATCCCAAAGCCATGCACCGTCTTGGGCTTGAAGGGCGGCGGCAGGAAGGACTCCAGGACGGCCGGGTCAACCCGGAAATTGACCAGGATGCGCCGCTCTATGACGCCTTCAATGGTGGGGGCTTTCATGGCTAATCTTCCCATTCCAGCCAACCGGCGCGTTGGCGATCACCACCGGCCGCTTTTAATTCGGCAAGCGCCTGCTGGGCAATGTGTACATCTTCAACTGTTTCCAGCCACTCGATAAGGGCATCCCAGTCGTCGGCGCTTAAAACGGCAAACCGCCTGCCATTCACTGTCACAAATTGAACTGATCGCAAGATATTCAGCCCGCTCATCGCGTTGCCCGTTCAAGCTTCTTTGACAACCGGCACAAGCAGCAACATCGCCTGTTTGCGGCGTATCTCCACCTCAGTAGCCCCATGAAGTAATTGCCTTGGCACGAGCACGCCTTGTTGGGTCACTTCGGCCGTCATTAGCAATTCAGTTTTCTCTGGTTTAATTGCCAGCTTTATCAACAAGAACACCAAGAACACCGGGCCGATAACCAACAGTGCCAACAGTAGAATAGCCAACAGTTGGCCGAGGAAATAACCGATGTTTATACCGAGTGCTTCCATTTACCCCTCCATTGACCCTGATTCCGCGCGAACAAATCGCGTTACAAAGTGCCAGGCTAACTTTTCAATTCAGGCTTTTGAGCCGTGGCCCCGTTTAGTACGTTATCCGCCAGCCAGCACCTGGGTTCCGGTGAAGATGGCCTGGCGGGCCAGGTCGTACCAGGGGGCGGGCAGGACGCCAAGCAGGAAGGTGGCCACGGCCGCCAGCAGGACGGCCAGGTTGAGCGCCGGGGTGGCGGTGACTTCGCCCTCGCCCTCGTACATGTAGGCGTAGTAGACGATGCGCAGGTAGAAGTAGCCGGAAATGACGCTGGTGACCACGCCGACGATGGTCAGCCACAACAGGTTGGCTTCCAGGGCCGCCCGGAAGAGGACAAATTTGCCGTAAAAGCCGCCCGTCGGCGGTACGCCGGTCAGGGAGAGCATGAAGTAGGCCAGGGCCAGGGCCAGCAACGGGCTGCGCCGGGCCAGACCGCGATAATCGTCCAGCAGCAGTCCCTGGCTGGCCTGCCGTTCCACGGCAATGACCACGGCAAAAGCGCCCAGGTTGGTGAAGAGGTAGGCCAGCATGTAGAAGAGGGCGGCGCTCACCCCTTCGTCGCTGCCAATGGCGGCGGCGACGCCGATCATGATGTAGCCGGCGTGGGCGATGCTGGAGTAGGCTAACATGCGCTTGATGTTCTGCTGGGTCAGGGCGACCAGGTTGCCCAGGATCATCGTCAGGGCGGCGATAATGGCCACGGCCGGGACCCAGTTGTCGCCCAGGTCCGGCAGGGCCATGAGGAAAACGCGGATCATGGCGGCGAAGCCGCCGACCTTGGCCCCGACGGACATGAAGGCGGTCACGGCCGTCGGCGCGCCTTCGTAGACGTCGGGCGTCCACATGTGGAAGGGCACGGCGGCGACCTTGAAGGCAAAGCCGACCAGCAGCAGGGCCGCGCCGGCCAGGCCCAGCGCCCCGGACTCGCCAATCGTGGCCAGGACGGCCGGCAGGGCTGTGGAGCCGGTAGCGCCGTAGACCAGGGCAATGCCAAAGACCAGGAAGCCGGAAGAGAAGGCCCCCAACAGGAAATACTTCATCGCCGACTCTTCCGAGTCCAGGCGCGGCCGGGCGAAACCGGACAGGACGTAGAGGGGGATGGAAAGCAGTTCCAGGGCCAGGAAGACCAGGATCAGATCGTTGGCCATGCCCATCAGCATCATGCCGCTGATGGAAAAGAGCATGAGGTAATAATATTCGCCTCGTTGCAGGCCCGTCCGGCTCAGGTAATTGACCGAAATCAGGACAGTCAGGAAGCCGGTGAGCAAGAAGACGGCGTTGAGAAAGTTGCTGTAATTGTCTACCAGGAGCATGGGCGCGCCCTCGGCCGGGGTGAAGGTGCCGGCGTTGTAGCCCCACAGCCCGGCCGTCTGGATAAAGGCCGCCACGATTCCCGCCAGGCTCAGCCAGGCCAGCCAGCGCTTCCTGTCTTCCGGTATAAAGAGGTCAACGACCATCAAAAGCGTGGCCCAGCCGGCGACGATGAGGAATGGCAGAACGAGGAGTAAGTTCAAAGAGGGGGCCTGGAATTCTTGCATGTTGTCCTAACCAGATTTTTTGACACGAATTACACGAATGGCACGAATTTTTAGTGGTTTGTCGTGCCGTTCATGTTAGCAGATCAGTTGTAAAGTACTATTTTTCACAATGATAGCACAATTACTTACTGTTGCGTATTCTTCAATCTACATTTCGGCCGTCTCCCGGGCAGTTCGCCGTTTGAGTATGGCCCATACAGCCAGTAATAGAACGACCATAATGCCCAGGCAGCCCCCCAGAAAGCGGAGCATAACCTGTTCTGGTGTCAACGGTAACGGTGCATTGGAGCCTTCCACCATTGCTGGCTGCCCCCTACCTAAGAAAGCCAGGCTTGCCGTAGATTGTGAATAAAAAGACGTTCCCGAACAAAGACCTGTGTGCAACTGGTCCTCACTACCAGACGCATACACCAGAAACTTCTTGCCTACCTGGAAGGAATAACCACAAGAGTAGGTAGGGGTACTTACGACTAGATTTTGATAAGGAGTACCCTTCCACACTTCGTCAACCTGAAACGTGACCCGCAATGAATTCGGATAGGTGTATAAGTACGGAAAAAAGCGCGAAACCTGCCACTCTAATGGCCCTGGGGTGATAGTGGCAACCTCACTACTAAACACCGCTGTTGCCTGGTTAAAGGCCTCTTTAGGTCTGGCAGGAAGACAAAGGCAGAGGTCAGGAGCAACGGTTCTAGTCGGATGAAGACCGAACAAGAAAAGCACAACTATTAGGCTAAAAGTCAGCCTGATATATCCTTTGCTTTGAACCCTCACTGCCAATGGTCCTAAAAATTCGTGCAATTCGTGCAATTCGTGTCAAAAACCCTACTCCGCCCGGCGCAGCCAGACCTGGGTGCTGTGGTAGGTGCTCTGGCCGGCCATGTCGGCCAGGTCGTCAGAGGTGACCCAGTTGATGTTCCGGCCGCCGTCCAGCCTGGCCCAGCGCCCTTTCGGAGAAGCGACCACCCCCGGCCGGATGCCATCGGTCACCACCGCCCGCAATTCCACCCAGCCCCGGCCGTTCTCCAGAATGACGGCGTCGCCGTGGTTGATGCCGCGGGCGGCGGCGTCGGCCGGGTGAATTTCGACGAACGGCGTGCCTTCGTGCTTCAAAAGGCCGGCCTGGTTGGCTAGGCTGCTACTAACAAAGTGGTGGGCCGCCCCACTCACCAGCCGCAGCGCCCCGGCCGCGCCATCAGCCTGCCCTGAACGGCCCAACTGTGTTGGGCTTGCCGCAGGGTCCAGGCTCTCGTCAAAGTGGCCGGGCAGCGGGTCCAGCCCCTCGGCCGCCAGCGCTTCCGAATACAGCTCGACCTTGCCGCTGGGGGTGGGAAAGCGGCCGCCGGCAAACGGGGTAGTCGTCTCCAGCGCCAGGGGGATGGCCTTCTCGCGCTTCAGTCGCTCCAGGGTAATGCCCTGGAGCGCCGGGTTGTAGGCCCCGGTCGCGGCCAGCACCTCTTCAATGACCTCGTCCACCTCCTGGTGGAGCCACGGCTCGGCCAAGCCCATCGCCCTGGCCAGCAGCCGCATGACCTCCCAGTTGCTCTTCGACTCGCCCAGGGGCGGGATGGCCGGGTGGTTGTAGGCCAGCAGCGTGTGGCCGTAAGCCTTATGCAGGTCGGCCTGCTCCAGTTGGGAAGTGGCCGGCAAGACGAGGTCGGCATAACTGGCCGTGTCGGTCATAAACAGGTCGTGGACGACGGTAAAGAGGTCTTCCCGCCGCAGCCCCTCGACGATGCGGCCGGCGTTGGGGGCCGAGGTCGCCGGGTTGGCCCCAAAGACGAACAGAGACTTGATTGGCGGATCGGTCACCTCGCCCAGCAACGCCGCGCCCAGGCGGACCATGTTGACCACCCGGCCGGGCGGCGGGCATTGCGACCACTTATTGACGGCCTCCGAGTCCCAGCGGATGTAGCCGCTGGTGCTGTAGGCCAGGCCACCGCCAGGGACGCCGTACTGTCCGGTGACGGCCGGCAGGGCGCAGACGGCCCGGACGTTCTGGCCGCCGTTGCGGTTGCGGTTAATGCCGTCGGCAATCTTAATCAGGCCCGGCTTAGCGGTGGCATAGAGGTGGGCCAGGGCCACAATATCCTCCACGGCCAGGCCGGTGAGGGCGGCCGTCCGCTCCGGCGGGAAGGCGGCCAGCCGTTCTCGCAGTTGCGGCCAGCCGGTGGTATGCTCGGCCAGCCAGGCCTCGTCGTGCAGCCCCTCACGGACGATGAGGTGGGCCAGGCCCATAGCCAGCGCCCCGTCCGTGCCGGGAATGGGGGCCAGGTGCCAGTCGGCCCCTCTGGCCGTCCGGGTGCGGCGCGGGTCAATAACCACCACTTGCGTCCCGTTGCGCTGGGCCTGGCGCAGGAAGGGCATCAGGTGGGGAGCGGTGCTGACCGGGTTGTGGCCCCAAAGGATAATGAGCCGGCTCTGCCGTAGCTCGTCGTAGGGCGGGCTGCGGCGCGCCCCCAGTGTGGCCTCGACGGCCTGCTCGGCCGCCGCGCCGCAGATGCTCCGTTCTAGCTGGCTGGCCCCCAGGCGGTTCCAGAAGCGGCCGCTGGCCACGCCCATCTGGACCAGGCCCAACGTGCCGCTGTAGCTGTAGGGCAGAATAGCCTCGGCGCCATAGCGAGCGATAACGTCCTGCCAGCGGCCGGCAATTTCGCCGATAGCCTCCTCCCAACTGGTACGCTGCCACCGGCCGCTGCCCTTTGGCCCCACGCGGCGCAGAGGGTGGGTCAGCCGCTCAGGGTGGTAGACGTGCTCCAGGTACGGCCGGACCTTGGCGCACAGCCAGCCCTGGGTGATGGGATGGTCGGGGTCGCCGTAGAAGTCAACGGCCCGGCCGTCTTCGACGACGGTCACAATCCCGCAGGTATCCGGGCAATCGTGGGGACAAGCGCCATGAACAACCCTGGGTGTCATAGCACCTCCTTTATTTGACAGTTTACTCTATGCTTCAAGCGCTTACAACCACCTACTCAAGTGCCAGGCACGGGGCGAACAGTCTCGCCCCACCAGTCGCTACTGCCCCGTGCCTGGCACTTATAGCCTCATGGAGGCCGTGGAAAAGTGTGCTGGTGGATGATCGTTTGCCTGGGCGTCAGGTGGACAAAATTATACCCCGGTGGGTGGTTGGGGTCATATCGGGCTACCAGGTCGTTGGGCCAGGCGGCGAATTGGGAAAAGACGCTGGCCACGCTGACGTAGAGAATGCCGTCGCGAACGTTTTGCATGGGCTGGTGGACGTGGCCGTGGAAGACGCCGCGTAGCCGGCCGGCCGCCGGCCGCAAGGCCTGGTGCAGCGCTTCGCCGTTGATGAGCAGCATGTTGTTGTCCATCCAGGGCGAGTTGAGGGGCAGGACGGGAAAGTGGCTAAAGACGCACAGTGGCGGGCCTTCCGGTCGGGCCTCGCCAGCCGCCAGCGCCAGTTGCGATGGCGGCAGGAGGCCCTGGGGGTCGATCTCATCCGGGCCGCGCCCGTCCAGCACCAGGAAGCGATAGCCCTTGACCTCAAAAGTGTAGGACAGCCGCTCCGGGTCGTCGCCGGCGTCTTCTTTGGGGCCCATTGGCAGGTAACGGCGGATAGCGGCGGCCGTGTCGTGGTTGCCGTTGGCGTAGTAGATCGGCATCTCCAGCCGGGCAAAGGTCTCGGCCGCCAGGCGGTAAGCGGCCGGGTCCGGGTGGGTGGTGACGTCGCCGGTGTGAACCACGAACGCCGGCCGGACCGGCAGGGTATTGAGGACCTCGACCAGGCGTTGGGCGCAGGGCAGGGGAAAATGGCCGTGGCGGCTGTAACCGGCCGTGGGGCCAAAATGGGTGTCGCTGATGTGGGCGAAGTAGACGGTGTCGGCCGGCATCGTCGCTGGTGAGGTGACTGTCACTTGGGAAGTGACAGTCACCTGGCCTAATAAGCGCGGGCGAAGATGGCCATACGGCCGCCTGGCCGGCCGGTGTAGAAGCAGACCCCGCTCGCTTCGGGCTGGTCCAGGGGGAAGCAGCGAATGGTCGCTTTGGTCTCTTCCTTGATCCGGGCTTCGTCGGCCGGCGTGCCGGCCCACCAGACGCGGGCAAAGCCGTCCTGGACGGCCTCCTTGAACGAGTCATACTCCTGGGGCATGTGGGTATTGGCCTCGCGGAACTGGCGCGCCTTTTCCAGCATGGCCGCCTGGATGTCGTCTAGCAGTTGCCTGACGGTGTCTACCAGGCCGTCCTGGGCGACGAACTGCTTGCCGGCCCGGCCGGGGACGTCGCGGCGGGCCAGGGCGACGCTGTTGTTGGCCACGTCGCGCGGCCCGACTTCGACCCGGCTGGGCACGCCCCGCAGCTCCCAGTCGTTGAACTTAAAGCCGGGCGTGAGCTGCTCGCGGTCGTCCACTTTGACACGGATGCCGCCGGCGGCCAGCTCCCGGCCGAGGCGCTCCACGGCGGCCATGACCGGCCCTTTTTCTTCGTCGCTCCTGAAGATCGGCACGATCACCGTCTGGTAGGGGGCCAGGCGCGGCGGCAGGATAAGCCCCTGGTCGTCGCCGTGGACCATGATGATGGCCCCGATAACGCGGGTGCTCAGCCCCCAGGAGGTAGTCCAGCAATATTGGAGGGTGTTGTTCTGGTCGAGATATTTAATGTCGAAGGCCCTGGCAAAGTTCTGGCCCAGGTTGTGGGAGGTGCCGGCCTGCAGGGCGCGCCGGTCGCCCATCATGGCCTCAATGGTAAAGGTCCGGTCAGCCCCGGCGAAGCGCTCCGCCTCCGATTTCTCGCCGGGGATAACGGGAATGGCCATGTCATTGACGGCAAAGTCGGTGTAAACGTCCAGCATCTGGCGCGTTTCGAAGGCGGCTTCCTCGGCCGTGGCGTGGGCGGTGTGGCCTTCCTGCCAGTAAAACTCGGAGGTGCGCAGGAAGAGCTTGGTCCGCAGCTCCCAACGGACGACGCTGTTCCACAGGTTAATCAGAATGGGCAGGTCGCGGTAGCTCTGGACCCATTTGGCATAGGTGTGGCCGATGATCGTTTCCGAGGTCGGCCGGACGACGAGCGGTTCTTCCAGCTTTTCGCCGCCGGCGTGGGTGACGACGGCCAGCTCGGGCGAGAAGCCGGCGACGTGCTTGGCTTCGCGCTTGATAAAGCTCTCCGGTATAAACATGGGGAAGGCGGCGTTCTGGTGGCCGGTGGCCTTGAAGCGCCGGTCCAGGGCCTGCTGGATATTTTCCCACAAGGCCCAGCCATAGGGCTTGACGATCATCGTCCCCCGCACAGGGCCATAATCGGCCAGGTCGGCCTTGAGGACGAGCGTGTTGTACCACTCGTTGAAATCTTCGCTGCGAGAGATGAGTTTGTCAGACATGAGGGGTATTATAGCGGGGATTTTGGATTTTAGATTTTGGATTTTGGATTTTAGGAGCTTTGGGTGGGGGCCTCTGGTATGGCGGGTAAGCTGATCAACGCGCGCATAATATATGTTATACTAACCGACTAAAGTTGAACTAGAATTAGATGCAGTGAATTACGAGCGAATCAGTGAGATCACCAATGTCCAGGTTATTGCTAAAGGCACTGGTGTAGACATCCGTCATTATCTCAATCGCACCTTTGGCCATGGTCATTGGCGCAAACTCAAAGGTGTGGCTCTGGTAAAGTATGAGAACAACGAGATCTGGCTTGTAGAGCTACACTGGTACGAAGCACATGGTATTGGCAAACGACTGGAAAAGATTAAACGAAGGTTGAAAAAGCAAGAATGAGTAAATACGTCCGTTGTGTTAACAATCCAACGCTTTTCGTAGACGATTTAGCTGAGGATTATGCCCCTCACTTGATTCTCGGCCAGGTTTATAAAGTCGCCCCGCCCGAAGAAAATGATGGCGATATGGTACGGGTGATTGATGGTTCCGGCGAAAGTTATCTTTACCCGGCCGAATACTTTGAGCCGTTCTTACCTGACAGCGATGAAGTAGCGGATTCGATCACCGTTCATCTTGACGCTTACATGAAAGGGGTACTTCATGCTGAGGCCATCGTTGCCCGCAAATCTATCAGCGCCCTGGTGCGAGAGTGGATAGATGGGCAGCTTGATTTACCGGTTGGTGTAGACTGAATCACCGGCCAGGAACTGGCCACGCTGGGGGACATTTTGTTCATCTCCCGCGAGCGCCTGGCCCGGGCCACGCCAGACGAATAGATGGTTTCCCTCTTTCATTTGCCAACCAGGGTTGAAGAATTTGCCCTGGGGGACACGCTGGCAATGCCGGAGATTCTACCGGGTTTCAAGCTGGTCGTGGCCGGCTTGTTTGAGCGGCCGTAGCGGCCGGCAACAACAGCCTGATTCAAATGTAACGGATCTGATTTTGCATTTCGTCGGCAGTGATACGCTAATTGCCCGGCGCCACTACTCTCGCGTTGGCCGGCTTCTCGCGTCGTAACGGCCGTAAATCCTCGAGACAGCTCGACAATAGCCCATACCGGCGTTCGCGTGCCTCCGACAATTGGTTCTCCACTTAAAATCTCTTTATTGGTCATAATGTACGGGAGCCTTGTCGTTTGCATCATGAGGCTGTTCCTCTTAATAGTCGAAGCCATAGATTAAGGGAAGAGTCACGTCAATAAACCCAACCAAGATATGAAATGGGCGTTAAGAAAGCCGTCTAGTGCATATCATCAAGACCCTTGGCGAAGCGTGGGGTCCTCGAAAGGAAGATTGGCTCTTTTCTCTAACAGTAGTCTCAGCAGAGTTAACACGATAATCTTTATCTCCAATACCTGCAAGAACGTACCAACCATCAGCGTGAGAAGTAAAGCGGTAACGCTATCTTCGTAGCGTTCACTCAGGCTCAAATACAATAGAGGTAAAACTAAAAAGATATTTATTAGAGATGCAATTACTGTGAGCCTGAATGAGTTTGAACGCACTTTTTATTTCCTCCAACATGCAATGGCAGCTAGTTTCGCATAAACCAACACTGTTAGAGAGCAAGAATTTAAACTGACAGTCCACCAGCCAAGTTGTTAGAACACAGTCAGTTGTAGCAAAGGTTTGGTTTTACATGTTACCTCACATCGGCTCGCATTCAGGCAAGCTCCACTGTTTACGGACTGAGGACTTCAACCCGGTTAGCCAGCAACTAGGAGTGCTGGCTGGCAAAAGCAACCACAACCGGGTCATCTTCATGACTAGTCGGCTTGCCGTTGCATTGCGAGAGTATCTAGCAATACGCAAAGGACCTTCTCCAAATCACCATTATTTTACAGGAACATACTGATAAAGGACAGCCTGATCCAGAACGGCTCTAATGGTGGGGCCTCAGGGCATAAATCACACTTAGAAGGCCCCACCACCTATGACATGCGCTGACCACAATGCTAACAACTGGAAATGTCGGCCGTCTCATTGTAGAGATCTAAAGGTACTAAGATATCCACAATTTTTTACTCAAACGCCTGGAACGTCAATCAGCCAAGTACCAAATTCGCGAGCATCAATATAAACGTCAGAAAGCGTCTGTACACGTAACATCCAATCTAGGAAAGTAGCAAACAAAAGTAGGCTAGTAAGTGGATCAAACCATACAGTTCTGGAATAACCATTACCCTCAATAAGAACACCCGTCACGCCACCATCACCAACCATTACTGACAATGTTACCGGTCCACTTCCCTCACTGCTGGCCTGTGTTATTGCATCAGCAACTTCGCGCATTAACGAAGAAAAAGCCCAGAGGAGAAGGCCAGCTGCTCCCACTGCTAATGTCGCAACTATGAAAAAGGGAGCCAATCCAGCTACTACTCCAGCTAACGCAGAACCTAGAATCGTTGTTAGTATTGCTGAGGAAAGACTACCAAAGCCAGCAAGCGCACCCGTAATAACAGCTATCCAACTCATTCCCTCACGGTATTTTCCACCTTGATCTAGACTCAGTAGATCGAAATAGGCTGTAAAAAGGTTGCAAAAAAGCCACGACGAGCCATCCTAGAGGAGAACCCAAAACCTTTCTCAGGAGACTGTCGTGGCTAGA
>JAKEFB010000130.1 GCA_022616275.1 Chloroflexota bacterium | reverse complement strand
GCCAGCGCCACCGTCTGGTCGCTGACGGCGTAGGCAAGCTGGTTAATGAACGAGCGGTCGGCCAGCGTGCCCTTCGTCAGGTCGAGACTATTGACGTACCAGCTACTCGACGGAACCGCCCCCTGGACCGTTTCCCAGATGCGGTGGCTGCCGGCAATCATATGGGTGCAGGCCGTTGGGCCGGGGCAGAACTTATAGATCTCGTAAGGAAAGATGAAGCTGACCCGGTCGCCCCCCCAGGCACCCTGAGCGTTGGTGAGGGAACCATAAGGACCGGTGGTGGAAACGTACAGGGCGCCGTACTGGTACTCCTGGTACCAGCGCAGTCCCAACACCGGCTCGATGCGGGCGAACATCCCGTCGCCGCCCAGCCGCAACTGCCACATGGCCGGGCCGGGGTCGCCGGCCCAGACGTAGACGGACGAGCCGTTGTCCTGGGCGCCGGCGTTGATGCCCGGCGAGGCGGAGGTGGCAAAATTGGCGGTAATGTCGCCGGAATAGAACTCAATCGTGCTCAGGGAGTCGTTGAGCTGGTCAAAGGTAACGCTGGCCGGATTAACGGCGTTGGCGTTCTGGGTGACGTAAGCGCCGCCGTCGCTGCCAGCCAATAGAACGCTGGAAGAGCCGGGCAGGTAGGCCAGGGCATGCTGGTCCACATGGACGGTATCTTCCCCGGCGTAGCCGCAGGTCAGATTGACAAAGGTCGTGCCGCCGTTGGTCGAGCGGAAGATGTCCACGGTATCCAGGTAGACGACGTCGGAATTATTCGGGTCTACGGTGATGTTCTGGTTGTACCAGTTCTGGGGGTAGTCGCCGGTGCAGCCGGTCAGGCCGCTGGCGGTGGAGCGTTGTTGCCAGGTGACGCCGCCGTCGGTCGTCCGCCAGACGCCAAGCTGGCCGCGCGTGGGAATATTGGCCACCTGGGCATAGATGACGTTGGGGTTGCTAGGGGCCATGGCCAGCTCCATGCGGCCGAGCGTGTTGCTGGGGTAAGGCGTGCCGCCACCGGTGCCGGCCGGCCAGCCGTTGTCCGGCCGGCTGACCAGGCTCCAACTGGCCGGGCAACCGGAGAGCGGCACGGTGGCCGTATAAATACCGTTGGCCCCGTTTTCGTCGAGGTCATCCTGGACAGGCGTGCTGAAACCACGTGTGCCGACGGCGGCGTAAACGATCGTTTCCGGGCCGGTATCGCGCACCAGCAGCCCGGTAATGTCCTGCCGCTGGCTGGGGTAGCTATTGGTGATACAGGGACCGCTCCAGTTTTCGCCGGCGTCGTAGGAGAAGAAAACGCCGGTCTTCGTGCCCACGATGACGTTGTCGCTGTTGGCCGGGTCTACCTGGACTTTACCGATGGCCTGGTACTGGGGGAATTGCCCGGGTGGCTGCGGGTAGGGCGGCGTGAAAACGTCGGCCCCCAGCACCGTCCAGCTCTGGCCCTGGTCGGTGCTCTTGAGCACGCCGGCCACGCCGAAGGAGAAGGAGACGAAACGCAAGTCGCCGGTGCCGGCGTAAACGGTGTTGTGGTCGTTGGGATCGATCTTCAAGTCGCCGATGGCGATGGTCGAAAGCAGCGGGTCGTCCATTACGGCCGTCCAGGTGGTGCTGGCGTTGCAGCAGTTCGTCGTCTTCCACACGCCGCCGCCGTTTGAGCCAAGGTAGGCCACCGTCGGCGAGACGGGGTCAATGGCGACGACGTTGGTCCGGCCGGCGACGTGGCCATAGTTCCAACAGTTAAAACAGCCGTCACTTTGCAAGGGCTGTGGGCCGAGCGAGGTGAACTGGGTCGGGTCCAGCGCCAGGGGGGAGAGATTGTTCTCCCGGTTATAAACGACCTGGCCGGCCGGGACCTTGCGCCCAACCAGGGCGTCCTGCGCGGCCGCCTGCAACAACCAGCGCTGATCGAACTGGCCGGTCGGATAGGTTACGCGGGTGACCCAATAGTCGCCAACCGCCAGCAACATCTCTCCTTCGTCGTCCAGGCTTGCGCCCGGGTCGGCCACGTAACGCTCCCGCTCCAGGCCGGTCAGGCCCAGGCTGTCGGCCTGGGCCTGGCGCGCCAGCCGGCTTTCCGGCGAGAGCCGGGCCGGCCGGCCCAGCAGCCAGACACCGGCCGCCAGCAAGACAAAGACAAGTAAAATACCCAACGGCAATCTCTTTTTCGCAGACATTCAATGACTCCTATAAAAATAGCTGTTAGCTATAAGCTGTAAGCTGTAAGCTTTTTCATTGATGGTGGTAGGCGGTGGTCCAAGCAAACTTCTTTTGACGCCCTCGCGATCAAGCCAGCGACCAGAACGGGGATGAAAAACCCAGTCCAGCTAAGAGTGCTTGCGCTTCCTCAGCCGTCCGCCGCCGCCACTCCGGCCGGCGGCGGTCAGGGCTGTACCAGGCTTCGGCCAGCCGCCAGCACTTGTCCAGCGGGATGACCTCGCCGCCCGGCAAGCGCCAGTCCTGCCGCCACCTGGTCACGTGCTCTTCTGACCAGAAGAGCAGCATCGTCTTTCAGGTAAAAACAATATTGTCCCACCAGCCCACGGCCGGCAGGGCAAAATGGGCCACCCCGGCGGCCGCTTCCAGCGCCCCGCCAACCACCCGCAGCTTCATCGACGTGCCGCAGCAGCCGCACGAACTCTCAATGGTCGCCTCCTGCCGCAGCATGGCCGGGATGCCCAGCGCGTCCCAAATGCAGTTACCGTAATAGCTCCGGCCGCCGGCTTTGACCAGGAACGGGGTCGGCACGGCTGAGAACGGTTTGGCCATGAGCACCTCCCCGCTTTCCGGCTGCAAGACCAGCACGTGCCCCGCCGCCAGCCGCTGCAAGGCCACCCGCACTTCGTCCACCGGCCGCCCCAACCCGGCCGCTATCTCCCCCATCGCCGGCGGCCGCCCCGTCTCCATTACCCCTTCATAAACGTACCGTCGGACCTCGCCATCAAAAACCACTTCCTCACTCCTCAGGAGGAGTTCGCATCCTCAGATGCGAACGGCGGGCATCTGAGGATGCCCTACTCCTCATCACTCAGTCCCTGGTTCAGGCTTCGCCTGAACACGTCCTCGCCACTCTTCTACAATTACCCGGTGGTCGTGGACGTTCTCCAGGAAGGAGCGGCGCACGGCCGGGTCGCCGATTTTGTTGGCCTGTTCTTGAAGCATATGGTAAGCCGTGCCAATAATCTTCCCGGCGCGGGGGTCGCCGGCAGCGGCCAGCACGTGGTAAGCGCCCAGGAAAACTGTCCAGGGGTAAAACACCCCTTCCAGGGTCGGGTTTTCGGCCAGGTAGGCCAGCACCGGGGCCAGCGTTTCCTGGGCCGCGGCCACCTGCCCCTGGGCAGCCAGGACGCGGGCCAGGTCGGCGCTTTCCTCCAGGTGGCGGCCGCCTGTCCGCTGCTGCTCGGCCAGGCATTGCCGGTAAATGGCCTCGGCCGTGGCCAGGTCGCCGCGCCGCTCGGCCGCCTGGCCCAGGCCGTAGAGGGCCAGGTGATCCCACTCGCTGCCCAATTCTCGCCAGATGGCCAGTGCCTGCCGGCCGTACTCCTCGGCCAGTTCAAATTCCCCTTCCTCCAGGAACAACTCGCCCAGGACGTGAAGCGCTAGGGCTTCGCTGGAGCGGTTCCCGGCCTGCCGGTGAATGGCCAGGACCTCCTGCAACATTGCCCGCGCCGGGGCCAGCTTACCCAGGTTGCTGGCCAGCAGACCAAGGTTGTGCAAGAGCTTGGCCTCGCCACCCCGGTCGCCAATTTCGCGGTAAATGGCCAGGGCCTGCTGGTAGTAAGGCTCGGCGGCGTAGCGGTTGCCGTTGTTTTCCAGGATGATGGCCAGGTTGTTTAAGACCCGGGCCTGACCGCTGCGGTAACCTATCTCCTGCCAGATAACCTGGGCCTGGCGGTAGTGGGCCTGGGCGGCCGGCCACTCCCCCAGGTTGTGGACGACCACGCCCATCAGCCACAGGGCCCGGGCGATTGTCCGCCGCTCCCCGGTACTCTGGCTGGCGGCCAGGGCTGTCTGGGCTACCCGGCGCGCTTCCTGGAAGAGAGCCTGGGCTAATAACAAGTCCACCATCGCCAGCCGGGCGCGCGCCACTTCGCCGGCGGCACCGGCTTTCTCCAGGGTGGCCAGCGCCTCCTCCAACAAGGTCTGGGCGGCCGGGTAATCACCCAGCTCCTGCAGAGCGCTGGCCCAGGCAACCTGGGCCTGGCCGGCCAGCGGCCCGGCCGGTTCGGCGGCCAGGGCCTGGGCGGTGGCCGCCTGGGCAATGGCCGCCGAACCGGCGTAATCACCGGTCGCCTGGGCATAGGCAGCCTGGCGCAGCCCGACTTCGACCGGCCGGCGCCAGTCACCCAACCGGCCGGCCAGCACGGCCAGCGCTTCCAGGTCGGCACGCTGCGCCGCTCGCAGCCCCTGCGCCTCGTACGCCTCTTCCCGCAGCCGCAGCAGCTCGTAGCGGCCGGCTAGGTCGTCTTTGGCCGCCAGCGCCAGCGCCCGGCTCAGATAACGGGCGGCGGCGGCGTGGTTAAAGCGGGCCAGGGCCTGTTGGCCGGCCAGTAGCGCATAATGCCCTTCCTGGGTTTCCTCCTGGGCCTGGGCGTAATGGTAGGCCAGGTCGGTGTAACACCGTTCCAGGTCGCCGGCGTAGACCTGTTCGTAAGCCTCAGCCGCCCGGCGGTGCATCTCCCGCAGCCGGGTGCGGAGCTGCATGTCGTAGGCCGCATCACGCAGCAAGGCGTGGCGAAAGATATACCGCTGCGGCTCCGAGGCCGACCAGACCTGCTCTTGCCCGGCCGCCTCCACCAGCGGCCGCGCCGGCCGCGCCAACATCTGCTCCAGGATAGGCACCTCAAACTCCTCGCCCAGCACGGCGGCCGCTTTGACCACTTCCTGCACCTCCGGGGCCAGCCGGTCAATGCGGGCCATGAGCACGGTGCTGATGCTGCCGGGCAAAGCCAGGGTGTCGGCCGCGCCGCTCCAGGCCCCGGCCTCGCTGCGGACCAACAAATTATTTTCTCGCAGATAATACAACACCTGTTGGACAAAAAAAGGATTCCCCTGCGTCTTGTGCTCCAAAAAGCGCTGCAATGGCTCGTCCAGCGGGCCGGCCAGAATGCTCTCGGCCAGCTCATTTACCTCGGCGGCCTGGAAGGTAACCAGGGGGATGGTCGTCACAGAGATACCTTCGGCCAGGGAGAAAGCGGCCGGCCGGCCGTCGTCGTCGTAACGCGAGGTAATCACGATCAGGAGCGGGTACTCCTCCACCTGGCGGGTGAGGGCCAGCAGCAACTCCTGCGACGCTTCGTCCAGCCAGTGGCCGTCCTCCAGCTCCAACACCACCGGCCGGCGGCCGCTTTCGGCCAGCAGCAGCGTTTTTACGGCCGCCAGGATATTCTGGTAGCGTCCCTCCGCGTCCAGGGTCTCATATAACGACCCTGGCCAGTGTAGGTCCAACAGCGCCCCCAGGAACGGCCACGTCCGGTGCAGCTCGGCCACCAGCAGGCGCTGCCCGCCGGCCGGCGTTGCCGGCCGCGCCTGCCCGGCCCCTTCCAGCGCCTCCAGCAGTTGCTGCAGCACGGCGGTAAAGGCCGCCCCGTTCTGGGTCCGAGAAAAATCCGGCGACTGCCGGAAGTAACGGCGCAGGAAATGGATAAACGGGTTAAACGGCTGGCGCAAGACCTGATCGCAGCGGCCGGCCAGCCAGGTCACCTGCTCGCTCAGCCGCTGCCGCAGCTCGTAGGCCAGGCGGGACTTGCCCATCCCCGGCTCGCCATAGATGATGGCCACCCCGGCAAAACGGCCGCTGAACAGCGGTTGAGCCGCCGCCACCAACTGCCGCAGCTCCGCCACCCGGCCGACCATGGCCAGATGGTAAGGGTGTGGCGCTGCCTGCTGGCCCAGCAGCCGGTATGTTGGCGCTGGCTCGCGAAAACCCTTATAGGCCAAGTTGCCTAACGACTCAAAACGAAACCCGGGATGCTGGCTGACCGGCCGGGAAACGAGGGTCTGGCCCCAGCCGGCCCTGACCATCAGGCGGGCGGCGAAGTTGACGATGTTACCCAGCATGGTGTATTTGCCTCGCCGGGCCGCGCCGATCAGCCCGGCATACACTTCGCCAAAGGTGACGCCGGCCCGCCAGGCAAAGGCAGGCAGGTCCGGCCGGGCGGCAACAGCGGCCTCCAGGGCGAGAATAAAATGGAGGGCGCGTTCGAGGTCGTTCTCGTGGGCCAGCGGCGCGCCAAAGTAGAGCAGGGCCAGCCCACCCATGTCGCCAAAGTCCACCTCGCTAAAGTGACCGCCAAAACGGTCGGCCGCCTCGATCACCAGGCCGGCAAAGGCTTCCAGGCCGGCCAGGGACAGGTCGTCTGGGAAGGATAGAAAGACAATGGCTACCTGGCGAAACTCACCCAGGTGGGGACGGTTCCACAACTGGAGCGGGAAAAAGCGGCCGGCAATGGCCGGGTCAGGCCGAAAGAGAGTGAGATTACCTATTGCCGGCCGCCTGGCTGTTTCCGGGAAAGCCGCCAGCCGGGCATATCCAGCCGGTAGCCAGTTCAGGCTGTCCCCTGTCCCCTGTTTCCTGTCGCCTGTCTCAGGTTCAACAGTTGCCCCGGCCGGCAGCCACCCCAGGAGCCGCTTTTCCAGGACCACCTGGCCCCGGCCGGCCTGCTCTTCAGCCCGGATACAGCCCTCAATGGCCGGGCCGCGAAAGAAGTAGGCTCTGTGCTCCTCCGGGCCGATAATCCCCCACTCCACCATCCCGGCCGAGAGGCCCATCCCCGCCGCCAGGTTGAACTTCCCCAGGGGCGTCTCCGGCCGGCCATGTTCGGCAAACAAGCGGTTGATGGCCCAGGCCGCCGCCAGCGCCCGGCTGACGGCCAGGCGCCCGGCCGCTTCGTCTTCCTGGCCAGCGGGAAAGACGGCCGTAAAGGCGTCGCCGGCAAAGTTGGTAATGAAACCACCCTGCTCGTAGACGGCGTCAATAACCGGCTCGAAGAGGCGGTTGATGATGCCGGCCATGACCTCGGCCCCTTCTTTGCCCTGGGCCATCAGGGCCTGGGTCATGGCGGTGAAGCCGGCAATGTCAAAGTAAAGGGTGGCTGCCCAGAGCGTGCCCTGAAAGCGGCCGGCCTGGTACTGGTCGTGGATAAAGTGCGGGATCAGGTTGTGCATGATCGGTTTTGCGGCGGGCCAGCTTCAGCCGGCCCGCCGCCATTATCCGATCATTGGCCCTTAATCCCAAAAAACCTCGCTCCCAAAACCCCGCAGGTCGGGGCACGAAGCGTGCCCGGGGCACCGTTCGTGCCCTCGGAGACCTGGGGGTTTTACACTAGGGCCTCTTAATCAGCGGCAGGTGGAGCCTGGTTCTGACGGTGGGGCCGTGCCAGAAGCCACTGGCCAGGCCGTAATTCCCGCCGGTGGAATAGCCTGCGTCCGGCTGGCCGATGGTGCCGCGGACAATGAAGGAACCACCCTGGCTGGCGTCGCCGCCACCGTCTACCGTCCACCAGGGGACCGCGTAACCACCGCTGGCCGGCTGCTCATTGGGCGCGGCGACGATGACCGATACCGCCAGGAACAGGGCCAATAAGGCTAAGAGGAGTATTATTTTTCTGCGCATTGCCAGCCTCCTAGCGTAAGGTCACATAGACCGGGATGGTGTTCTGCCCTTCGGCCGGGGCGGCCAGGGCAACACCGATGGCCTGGGCCCCTTCGGTGACGACCATCCCTTCTACCAGTCGCGTTTGGAAGGGACGGGCCAGGCCGGCCAGCTCCGAGGCCGTCAGACGGTCGCCGGCGTTGATCGTCGCCCCGGGGTCTACCCTGACCTCGACCACGCCGAAGATGATGAGGGAGACGTAATCGCCGGGCTGGGCCGGACCGGGGGCGCTATGCAGGCTCATCTCGCCTTCCGCCTCTTTGCCGGGGGCCACCTCCCAGACCATCCGGCTCTGGACGACGCCGACGACGCCGGTAAATTCCGGGGCCTGGGCCAGGCGCACCAGGGGCAAGGGTTGGAGGCTGCCGGGCAACGCGTCGGTGACACCGGTTGCGGCCACCACGTCGCCGGCCGCGAGCGCGTCTGGTCCGGTCACCTGCGCCACTACCGAAAAGGCGCTGGCCAGGACGTTGCCGGCTTCGATATTGTCAACGGTATAGAGCGCCCATTCACCACTGGCATTGGCCGTATTCGGCCACAGGCCATAGGTGCTAACGCCCGGGCTGGGAATGTAAAGGCCATAGTTGGAATAATCAGGGGCGCTACCGACCTGGATGGCGTCATCCCCGGTATCGTAAATCCTGACCCCGTCGCTGCCGGTGGTGTTGCTAATCACCAGGCTATAGTCCGCGCTGGGGCCAATGCGCAGGCCGCCTTCGTTGGGGACCGACAGCCGGATGCCGGCGTTATAGAGATACCAATCGCCGTTGGTGCCGTTGTAATAGGTCCAGGCCCGGAAGGAGCCATTGGTCGCGTAGCCGTAGAAGGGCCAGCCCTGGGCGTGCGACGTTTCCACGTACATGCCGCCGTACTGATCGGCGCCGCCGACGTAACGGATGCCAAAGATTTCGTTGCCGGAAATACGAAAATCCCGGCCGATGCCGACGAAGTTGACGCCCTCATCAGTATAGACGTTGGGCATGGCCTGGGCGTAAGGCGCAGGGGTGAGTTCCTGGCGTGGGACGAGGATGGTGTAGGCCCCGACGCTGGCGCCCGGCCGGACGGCAATCTCCAGCCAGCGCGCCCCACCGCCAAAAGCGGCGACGCCAAAATCCAGCTCTACCTTAAAGAAACCGTCGCTGACGACGACGTCGCCCAGGGTGAGGGTGCTGCCCACCTGAGAGCCGCCTGCGGCGGCGTCAAAGAGCTTGAACTGGAAATCGTAGGGAGCGTCGCCCGGACTGCCGCTATCTACCAGGTGGCCCTGGTAGGTAAAGGCGGTGCCGACGGGACTCAGGCTGGCCCCTCCCAACGGCTCCCCCTTGACCACCTCGCCCGACAAGAGCCAGGCAACTGCCAGGGTGGCCAGGAACAGAGCCATGAAAAAACCAATCCTTGAATAAATGTGCTTTTTTTCCACGGTCGTCTCCTTTAAGAATTGGGGTCAAGTTAGAGATAGAGTAAGAGTAGGCACGAGGGAAGGCGTTGGCAGGTTCTCATTCTGCGTACTGCCACAATAGAACGGCGATCAACTGCTTTCTTAGAAGGGATAAACACGCTGACTCTAGCTCATAACTCTAGCTCTAAACCCCTTTGCCAATACATACCCTTGATATTAAAAGGCCAGGCGCGCTAAAAGTCAATAGGCTCTCCCAAAAGGGTAGGCGTCAAAGCAGGGGCACGAACCATCGCGCCCCTTTGACCGGGTATGGCAAAGCCGCCGCTGGCCGGCTCATTCGGCGCGGCAGCAAATGTAAGCGCTACGCTTCCAACTCCTTGAGGTAAGCCGCCACGGCGGCCGCTTCCTGGCCGCCGGCGTGGGCGTGGGCCAGCAGGGGAATGCCGTGAGGTCCCGGCGTATGCAGCGCCTGGGGGAAGGCGGCCAGCGCAGCTTTGACGACCTCCAACTGGCCCAGCATCGCCGCGGCAAACAGGTCCAGGCGCGCCTCGTGATCCAAGAGGTACTCGGCAATATCCCGCCGGCCCATGTGGGCGGCCGCGCCCAGGCCCGTTTCCCAATCGCCCCCACCCCAGTCCCAGGCGGCATTGGCCAGCGCCGGTTCCTGCTCCAGCAACTCCTTCACTCGATCCAGGTCACTGTGCGACACTGACACAAACTCACGAGCTAACTCGGGCGCCAGCGGTTGTAGCTTATTCATTTTTATCTCCTTGCTTCCCGCCCGGTTTTTGGGCTAACAGCAGCGTGTGGCCGCTGTCTCCTTCAGGAATAAAACGTGTCCAGTGAACAGTAAAGCCTAGACTGGTTAGCCAGGCCAGGTAGGTGGTCTCGTCAGTGTGGCTCCAGTACATGGGCGCTCCCAGCCATTCTTCCTCCGTGCCGGTCCAGGCGGTGTGGCCGACCGTAGCCATCAAGTAGCCACCCGGCCGCAGCCAGCCATAAAGCCGTTCCAACAACGCCGGCTGCTCCTCCAGCGGCAAATGAATGATGGCATAAAAGGAAACGATGGCGGCAAAAGCGCCGGCCGGGAACGCCATCGTGCTCATGTCGGCGCAGACAAAGTGGGCGGCCGGAACTAACGTCCGCGCCCGCTCAATTTGCACCGGCGAAATATCCACCCCAGTGACGGCAAAACGTTCGGCCAGCAGTTGGGCCACCGGCAGACCGCAGCCGCAGCCCAGGTCCAGTACGGGCGCACCGGCCGGCAGCCGGAGGGCCAGCTCGGCCAGCCAGCCGGCATAGTCGGAAGGCATCCCATTGCCGGCGTCGTCCCGGTAGTTATAGGAAATCTTGTCGTACCCCTGGCGAACGATGTCTTTGGGATTCACAGACCTTAATCCACTTACTTTGGCAGTCCTGATGGTTTTAATCGTCGTCCGGTTCAGGGGCGTTGTACTGGGCTCCGTGCTGTTCTAATTGGACAACGATGCGCCCGGCCGCTGCCTGATCGGCCGCAAAGTAGATGATGTCTTTGGCGAAATAGAGCACCGAGGCTGAGGCGAAGGTCCTGGCGTTGACATCCGCTCCGGCGTCGATCAGCAAGGCGACGATCTCCTCGCTGCCAGCTATCACCGCTTCCATTAACGCCGTCCACCCTGTATAGCTGGCCTGATTGACATCAGCGCCCATCTCTAGCAGGAAGCGCACTGCCTCCGCCTGGCCACGCCGCGCCGCCCAGCGCAGCGCCGCTGTGTCCTGGCCGTCGGAGGCGCTCACCTTGGCTCCGGCCTGAACTGCCTCCTGCAAGCCAGGGATGTCGCCGGCGTACGCAGCCTCTAGTAAGCGCGCGTCAGCTTCGGAATTGGGGGACGTCGAAGGCCTGACCTGTTTGATCTGGGCCAACTGCAGCAGCTTGACAATCCACAGGTTGGAATAAACCGACTTGCTGGCGACGTAGATCGTATCGTGGGTCACTTGGGCGCCCTGGTCCAACAGGAACCGGATGACCGGCAGGTGGCCACCGCGGGTGGCGATGGTGAGGGCCGTCATGTCAACCACGTCTTTGGCCTCCAGTTCGGCGCCTTCGGCCAGGGCTGCGCTAACAGCGGCAAGGTCGCCGGCCGAGGCAGCCTCAAACAGTCTTTGATTGGCAGCTTCAGACATCAATATTCCCTTGTGTAAAGCGTATTTACTCATTTTACCTCACATACTCCCCCCGCCAAAAGCGATGAGGGCATGGAGGTTGAGTTTTACCTGGCCTCTATGCGGACCTCTTTTGAGAAAGAAATCACAATGTTGACATTGGGCCAGAGTTATGCTAATTTATTGGCTAATGCACACGTGTGCATTACTTTAGAGAGGGATGCTGCACACGTGTGCAAGGGAAGAAGAGGAACAGAGATGGCTGTTACCATCAAAAGTATCGCCAAAGTTGCCAACGTCTCCCACACCACCGTCTCGCGCGCCTTGCGCGGCCACCCGGCCATTGCCCAGGAGACGACCGCCCGGATTCACCAGATCGCCAACGAGCTGGGTTACGTGCCCAATACCGTCGCGCGCGGGCTGAAGACCAGCCGCTCCCACGTCCTGGGTGTCGTCGTCAGGCGCATTGTGGACCCCTTTTTCAGCGAAGTCTTAAACGGTATTGAGGACGTCTTGCACGCCGAGGGGTACAGCCTTTTTCTGGCCTCCTCTAACCGTGATCCCAAACGAGAGAAGGCCATTGTCCGTACGATGAGCGAGCGCCGGGTCGAGGGGGTGATCTTTTGCTCAACCCAGGTCGGCCAGGAGCACCAACGCTACCTGGAGCGCCTGGGCGTACCGAGGGTACTCATTAACAACCAGGACCCAGGCGACACGCTGGCTTATTCGATCTTTCACGACGACGTTTACGGCAGTTACGAATTAACTCACTACCTCATTGGCCTGGGTCACCGGCGGATCGCCTACCTTGGCAACCAGCGTGGCGGCCGGACCAGCGAAGATCGGCGGCAAGGGTACGAACAGGCGTTGCAAGAAGCAGGGTTGCCAGTCCAGCCAGGGTACGTGGTCAATGGGCCAAACGGCGTTCCGGCCGGTGGCGCGGAGAGCGCCGGCCAATTCCTGGCCCTGGCCGAACGGCCGACGGCCATTGTCTGTTACAATGACATGATGGCCATTGGCGCCATCCGGACGCTGATCGAGGCCGGGCTGCGCGTGCCGGACGATTGCTCGATTACCGGGTTCGACAACGTCGAGCTGAGCGCCTACGTCACGCCGCCGCTGACCACCTTTGATCAGCCGAAATACGAGCTGGGCCGCCAGGCGGCGACGATGATGCTGCGCCTGCTGGAAGACCGGACGGCCGCGCCGGAAACGAGCATCAAGGTCCTGCGGGGCAAGCTGTGTATCCGCGACTCGGCCGGTCCACCACCCTAATGGGATGCTGATTTTCATGATGAACGCCGGTGTTTTTATCGCGAATGGCGCTAATTCGACGAATAACGCGAATAGCAAATTAAAAATATGCGCCATTCGCCCATTCGTGTTATTCGCGATTAATTCATCTGCGTTATCTGCATTAATCTGCGTCCTATTTCGTGGAAAGAACGCAAGGAGGAATAGTCATAGTGGAATCACATTTACTCGTCCATTCTGTCGCCGAAAGGGGCGAATACGTGCGCGTTACGCCGGAGACGGCCGGGTGGGAATGGTTGAGCTTTGCCGCCCGGAAAATGGCGCAGGGGGAGCAGTGGCGGCAGGAGACCGGCAACGACGAGTACGCTATCGTCGTCCTGGGTGGCGTTTGCTCGGTGCGCTCGTCGCGGGGCGAATGGAACCATATCGGCCGGCGGCCCAACGTCTTTAGCGGGATGCCTTACGCCCTCTACCTGCCGCGCCAGACGACGTTCACGCTGGAAGCGGTGAGCGACGAGCTGGACGTGGCTTGTGGCTGGTGCGCCGCGGCCGGCGACCACCCGGCCCAACTGGTGCGGCCGGAACAGGCGACGGTTGAAATTCGGGGCGGCGGCAACGCCACCCGCCAGATTAACAACATTGTGCCGCCCGGTTTCAACTGCCACCGGCTGGTGGCGGTGGAAGTGTACACCCCCTCCGGCAACTGGAGTTCCTACCCACCCCACAAGCACGACGTCCACCGCGAAGACGCGGCCGGCAACGTCCTGGAAGCAGACCTGGAGGAAATCTATTTCTATAAGCTAGACAGGCCCGGCGGCTACGCTTACCAGCGCGTCTACACGGCCGACGGCCGGCTGGACGAGCTGGTCATGGCCCGCAACAACGACATAGTCCTGGTGCCGGAAGGGTATCACCCTGTCGTCTCCGCCCACGGCTACACGACCTATTACCTCAATTTCCTGGCCGGCAGCGCCCAATCGCTGGCCAATTCCGATGACCCGGCCTACGCCTGGGTCAAAGCGACCTGGCAAGAGAAAGACCCGCGGTTGCCGGTAGTAACTTTAGAGATGGAAGGTAGCAAGGGGCAGGTGGCAGGCGGCAAGTAGCAAGTATGCAAGTGAGCAAGTTTGCAAGTGAGCAAGTTTGCAAGTATGCAGGTGGCAGGCTTCCCTCTAGAGGGCCAAACTTTGGCAAGGCTAAAGTCTGGCCCGAAGGATGGCAGGTGTTAGGTTTACATGACACTTGACACCTGACACTTGATACAGTGGTCTAGCGATGAAGCAGTTTGACGTTATTACGATGGGCCGTTCGAGCATTGACCTGTACGCCAATGAGGTGGGCGCGCCGTTCGTGGAGATCAAGAGCTTTGCCGCCTACGTGGGCGGCTCGCCGACGAACATTGCCGTGGGGGCGCGGCGGCTGGGGCTGCGCGCGGCCCTGTTGACGGCCGTCGGCGAAGACCCGGTCGGCGATTTTATCCTCAACTTCCTCAACGAGGAGGGAGTAGAGACGAGCTTTATCCCCCGCAAGCCGGGCGCGCGCAGTTCGGCCGTGGTCCTGGGCATTGAGCCGCCGGACAGGTTTCCCCTGGTCTTCTACCGCGATAATGCCGCCGACGCGCAACTGACGATTGACGACGTGCTAGCTACGCCCATTGGCGACAGCCGGCTCCTGGAAGTTTCGGGGACGGGCCTGAGCAAAGAGCCGGCCCGCAGCGCAACTATTTTTGCCGTCGAGCAGGCCCGCGCGGCCGGCACGGCCGTTTTCCTGGACATTGATTTCCGGGCCGACCAGTGGCACGACCCGCGCGCCTTCGGCGTGGCCATTCGCTCTATTCTGCCCCTGGTCACCGTCGCTATCGGCACCGAAGAGGAAATTAAAGCGGCGATGCTGGCCGAAAGCGGCCGGCTGACCATCAGCCACTCCCAAATCTCCGCGCCCGAAGTCAAGGGGGACCTGGACGCGGCCATTCACGCTCTCCTGGCCCGTGGCCCGGAGGCATTGGTGGTCAAGCGAGGGGCCAAAGGGGCTTCGGTTTTCCTGGCCGATGGCCAGGTGATTGACGTCCCCGGCTTTCCCGTCGAGGTCTACAACGTCCTGGGTGCAGGCGACGCCTTCGCCAGCGGTTTCATTTATGGCTACTTGAAAGGATGGGAGTGGTATAAAGCGGCGCGGATGGGCAACGCCTGCGGGGCTATCGTCGTCACCCGGCACGGCTGCGCCAACTTCATGGGCTACGAAGAAGAAGTCCTTCAATTTATCGATAAGAGAGGAGGATTCTGAATGGAAACCAGACGACTGACGATGGCCCAGGCCATTATTCACTTTCTGAAAAATCAATATAGTGAGCGGGACGGCCTTGAGCAACCGTTTTTTGCCGGCTGTTTTGGCATTTTCGGCCACGGGAACGTGGCCGGCATTGGCCAGGCGCTGCAGCAAACGCCGGAATTCCGCTACACTCAGGCCCG
Organism: Chloroflexota bacterium; assembly: GCA_022616275.1. Classification (GTDB taxonomy): domain Bacteria; phylum Chloroflexota; class Anaerolineae; order Promineifilales; family Promineifilaceae. The sequence continues at coordinate 3,332 of JAKEFB010000130.1, read as the reverse complement.
CAACGAACAGGCGATGGTCCACACGGCCGTGGCCTACGCCAAGATGAAAAACCGCCTCAGCGCCTTTGCCTGCACCACCTCCATTGGGCCGGGGGCGACGAACATGGTCACGGCCGCGGCCGGGGCGACGATTAACCGACTGCCGGTTTTGTTATTGCCCGGCGACATTTTTGCCCGCCGCAACGTCGCCCCCGTCCTTCAGCAACTGGAAATGCCGACCTCGCAAGACATTTCCGTCAACGACACCTTCAAACCTGTCTCTCGTTACTGGGACCGCATCAACCGGCCGGAGCAGCTTATCACCAGCCTGCCGGAGGCCATGCGCGTCCTCACCTCGCCGGCCGAGACCGGGGCCGTTACCCTGGCTCTGCCCCAGGACGTCCAGGCCGAAGCCTACGATTACCCGGCCGGGCTGTTCGACAAACGGGTGTGGCCGATCCCCCGCCCCCGGCCGGACGCTGCGCTGCTGCAACGGGCGGCCGGGCTGATCAAAGCCAGCCAGAAACCGATCATCGTCGCCGGCGGCGGCGTCATTTACAGCGAAGCCACCGAGGCGCTGGCCCACCTGGCCGGGCAAACCGGCATCCCGGTAGCCGAGACTCAGGCCGGCAAGGGGGCGATGCGCTACGACCATCCCCTGTCGCTGGGGGCTATCGGCGCGACCGGCACGCCAGGAGCGAATATCATGGCCCGCGAGGCCGACCTGGTCATCGGCATCGGCACCCGCTACAGCGATTTCACGACCGCTTCGAAGACGGCCTTCCAGAATCCAGAGGTGTACTTCATCAATGTCAACGTGGCCGAGCTTGACGCCTACAAACACGCCGGCCTGCCCCTGACGGCCGATGCACGGGTGGCGCTGGAGGAACTGGCCGCGCTGTTGGCCGGCTTCCAGGTAGACGCCGCTTACCGCGCCCGCGCCGCCCAATTCAACCGGGAATGGGACGCCGAGGTGGAGCGCCTTTACAACCTGGAGCATGGCCCCTTACCCAGCCAGGGGGAGGTCGTCGGAGCGGTGAATGCGGCGTCCCGGCCGCAAGACGTGGTCCTGTGTGCGGCCGGCAGCCTGCCCGGCGATTTGCACAAGTTGTGGCGCACCCGCGACCCCAAGGGCTACCACCTGGAATATGGCTACTCGTGCATGGGCTACGAAATTGCCGGCGGCCTGGGGGTGAAGCTGGCCGACCCGGAGCGGGAAGTGTACGTCATGGTCGGCGACGGCTCTTATTTAATGATGGCCCAGGAGATCGTCACGGCCGTCCAGGAAGGGGTCAAGCTGACGATCATCCTCATTGACAATCACGGCTTCGCCAGCATTGGCGGCCTATCCGCCTCGCTGGGCAGCCAGGGCTTTGGCACCCGCTACCGTTACCGCAACGAGGCCACTGGCCAGTTGGACGGCGACGTTTTGCCAGTGGACCTGGCGGCGAACGCCCGCAGCCTGGGCGCTTACGTCATTGAAACCAGGAACATCCACCAGTTCAAGCTGGCCCTGGAAGAGACCCGGCAACAACAGCAGACGACGGTCATTACCATTGAAACGGACCGCGAGCAGCGCGTACCCGGTTACGAGTCCTGGTGGGACGTGCCCATCGCCGAAGTGTCGGAGCTGGAATCGGTGCAAGCCGCCTACGCCGATTACAAAGAGGCCCGGACGAAAGAGCGGTATTATTTTTGAGATTAGAGATTGGAGACTTCGTCCTGAGACTCAGTCCGAAGGATTGGAGATTGGCAATCTCTGAGCTCCAATCTCCTATAAACAAGGAGTATCATCAATGAATGTCCGTATTGCCCTCATCGGCGCCGGCCGGATGGGGGCGACGCTGGCCCACCACCTGGCCTTCAGCCTGGAGATGGCCGACTTTGTGGCTATCGCCGACCCTAACCCGGAAAACGCCACCGGCCTGGCTCAAAAGCTCGGCGTGGCCGCCGTTTACAGCGACTACCAGGAGATGCTGGCCCGCAGCGACCTGGACGCGGTGGTCATCGTCACTCCGACCAACACCCACGTCGAGGTTATCCAGGCGGCGGCCGCGGCCGGAAAGCACATCTTCACCGAGAAGCCGCTGGCCCTGACGCTGGCCGGCTGCGACGAGGCCATCGCTGCCGTCGAAGCGGCCGGGGTCAAGATGCAGGTCGGCTTCATGCGCCACTTCGACCCGGCTTACATGGCCGCCAAACAAAAGATTGACGAGGGGGCTATCGGCCGGCCGGTCATGTTCAAGTCTACCGGGCGCGACCCCTGGCGCACCAGCCTGGAGTATGCCCGCCGCGAAAACAGCGGCGGGCTGATCGCCGACATGGGGGCTCACGATTTTGACCTGGCCCGCTGGCTGATGGGCGATGAAGTCGTGCGCGTTTACAGCGAGGGTGAATGCCTGGTTTTCCCGGAATTGAAGGAAGTGGGCGACATTGACAACGCCGTCGTCAATCTCAAGTTTGCCAACGAGGCCGTGGGCAACGTAGACTTGAGCCGGAACGCCATTTACGGCTACGACATCCGCACCGAAATCATCGGCTCGGAAGGCAGCCTGATGGTGGGCGGGCTACAGCAAACGCCGGTGTTGCTGTTGAAGCCCAACAACGTCTCCCACGACACCATTCCTGGTTTCATGGCCCGCTTTGCCACCGCTTACGCGGCCGAGCTGCGGGCTTTTGTAACCGCCGTAGCCGAGGACCGGCCGGTCGCCGTGGACGGCCGGGATGCGCGCGCCGTGACGGCTATCGGCGTGGCGGCCACACGGTCCCTGGACGAGGGTCGTCCCGTGTGGCTGAGCGAGATCGGTTAACCCAGGACAAAAGGAGGTGGTTTATAGCGGCAATTAAAGACAAGGAATGAGGCGATTTGGCAAATCGCCCTACAAAAACAGCAGGTCACAAGCTTATTGAACTCAAACACGAGGAGGAAAGAAAATGTTGAGTTGGAGAAGATTATTCGTGGTGCTGCTCGTCATGGCGCTGGCTCTGGCTGCCTGCACCGGTACCACCCCGGAGGCTGAAGAAACGCCGGCCGGTGAAACAGAGGAAAACGCCAACGACACCGGCGAAGAGCCGGCCCCAGAGCCTACGGAGGAAGAAGCACCCTCTGGCGAAACGGGCGGCCCACAGGCGCGGGGGGACATTCGCATCGTCGTGGTCAGCCACGGCCAGGCGTCTGACCCCTTCTGGTCGGTGGTGAAAAATGGCGTAGACCAGGCAGCGGCCGATCTGGGCGTGACGGTAGAGTATCAAGCGCCGCAGACGTTTGACATGGTGGCGATGTCGCAGTTGATAGACGCGGCCGTGGCCTCCGAGCCGGACGGGCTGGTGGTGTCCATCCCCGACGCCGATGC
>JAKEFB010000129.1 GCA_022616275.1 Chloroflexota bacterium | reverse complement strand
CTGGGCCACGGCCGGGTCGAGCCGCCCGCCGCCCCAGGCCACCAGGAGCACCGAGCGGCGGGAATCCACCTGGGCCTCCTGCCACAGCCGGGCCAGCTCCAGCAGCACGCCGACCCCCGCCAGCTCGCCGGCCGCGGCCGGGCCGGTGGCCGTGGCGTCGAACGGGGCCAGGATGATGACCAGCTCGGTCACGTGGTCCAGGTCGTAGCCGGGCAGGAAACCAATGACGCTGCTGGCCTGGACCGCCTGGCCGGCCGCTCCTGTTTCAATGGCCTGGAAGTAACTGGATTGGAGGCCATTGATGCCCCCCGGCCGCACTTCCAGCTCGCGGAACACCTCGCGAATGTATTCAGCTACGGCCGCGCCGTCCGGCCGCCCGGCCATGGCCTGGACGTGATCGTAAGCCCGCCGGCCGTCAAAGCGTTCGGCCAGGCGGCCGTAGGACAGTTTAGGGCCGGTGGCGCCAACCACGAAGATGGATAGAACAATAAAGGCGGCCGTGGCCACGGCCATGCGCCGGCTCAACAAGAAGCCGGTGCTGATCATCGAGTGGTTCAAAAGCCGGCGCAGCCCTTCGCCCAGCGAATTAAGGCCGGTGATGGCCAGTAAAAAAGTGACGGCCGGGCCGATCACCAGGTGGGGGTTGGCCCGGATGCCCGGCGCGCCCTGGGCAATCAGCGCTCCCCATTCCGGTATCTCCAGCAGCACAAACGGCCGCACCCCCCGGTCCAGGGAAAACTGGCTGCCCCGGCCGATGAATACGTCCAGGAAGCCCAGCTCGGCGATGAGCAGCAGCACCGCCCCCATTTCCAGGAAAGCAATGACCACTAGTTGGGGCAAGATGTTGGGCAGGGCGTGGCGGACGGCGATTTGCAGTGCAGTCAGGCCGCCGGCCCGGGCTGCCTCGACGTAGGCCATCTGGCGGATCACCTGCAGCTCGCCGCGCACGTACTGGGCGATTTCCGTCCAGCCCAGGGCCGACAGGGCGACCAGGAAGACCACCAGGCCGTTGTCAATGTCCAGGGCAAAGATGAGGATCATACCGCTCAACAGCAACGGCACGGAGCCGAGGGCGGCGACGAGGCCCATGACCAACTGGTCTACCACGCCGCCTGCCTTCCAGCCGGCAGCAAAGCCCAGGACGGCGCCCAACACCAGGCGCAGCAGGGTGATATAGGCGGCCGCCACCAGCGTCGTCCGCGCTCCGTAGAGGAGCAGGCTGAGCAGGTCGTTGCCCCAATTGTCGGTGCCCAACGGGAAATCGGCCGAGGGCGGAAAGGGTGGCTGCACCATCTGGTTCAATTCCGAGTCGTAGTGCGGCAGCGTGGTCTGGATGGTAATGTAAGGGTCGTAGCTGGCCCACAGCGGCCCGAACAGGACCACCAACGTGAAGCCCAGGGCAATGGCCAGCCCGACCATCAAGGGCAGGTTAGCGGTCATCGTCCGCAGCCGGAGGCGCGGCCGGGGAGCGGCCTGCTCCATTGCCGCCGCGCTCGCCCCGGCTAACCGCTGGCGATAACGACCTCTTGGATTGAGCAGATAGGCAGCAAACGTTCTAAGCGCTTTCACCAGCAAACAATTACCCAATTACCCAATTACCAGCGTTACGGCGCCTGCCTCAAACGGGGGTCAATGAACTGGTAGCTGAAATCCAGCAGGAACCCGGTCAACTGGATGGTCAGGCCGATGGCCAGGGCGATCACGGCCACCAGCAGGGGTACGCGGTTGTTGATCGCTTCCAGGATGCGCAGGCCCAGCCCCGGCCAGGCAAAGATAAACTCGACCAGGGGCAGGGCGCTGAGCGCAAAGCGGAAAGAAACGCCAACGGCTGTCAGGAAGGGAATGGCCAGGTTGCGAAAAGCGTGCGGCAGAAAGACCTGCCACGACGGCAGCCCCTTGGAGAAGGCGGTGCGAATATAATCTTCGGCCATGATCCGGTCGAGGGTAATGTAAGTGGCGCGGGTGATATAGGCCAGCGGCCGGGCAGCCAGGACCAGCAACGGCATGACCAGATGCTTAAAGTCCCACTCGTAACCGCCCATACTGACCAGTTGCCGGCCGAAGGTCTGGGTGTACTTGATGCCGGCCTGCTGCAGCAGAATGGCCAGCAGGAAAGAGGGGGCGGACACGCCGACGATGGTCAGCATGAGGACCGTATACTCCCGCCGCCGGCGCCGGGTCAGCGCCGCCAACGTGCCCAGTAGCAGGCCGGCCAGCGTCGCTCCGGCCAGGGCCATCAGCAGTAGCCCCAGGCTGTTCTTGTAAGAAAACCAGAGCAAATCCCCCACCGGCTCAGGGCCGGAGATGATCTCGGCTTCGCCCAGGTCGCCCTGGGCCAGATTGGTGAAAAAGTCGAGCGTTTGTTGAGCGGCCGTCTGTAGCGCCGGAATGGCGTTGTACCCCTGTTCACTATCGTCCGAGTTGGCAATCAAGGCCATGCCTAAAAAGGAAAAGAAGACGATGGCCAGGGAGACGAGAGCAATAGCCAGCAACCGGCGGGCGATGAAGCGCAGCATAGCGGCCGGATTATACCTGGAAAAGAGCGAGAGCGACGATTGCGCCGCAATATGGCTTAACAGAGGTAAATGGGGTTGCTGTAAATCCAGCTTCGCTCCCGGCCGAGATAAGGGATGGTACATTCCACGCGGTATGCGCCCGGTTCTACCGGGATGTGAGTAAGGTTGGTGTCGTTCTGAATTTCAGCCACGACCTTGCCTTGCCAGATGAGCCGGATGTGGCAGGGGGCGGGCGTGCGGACCTGGAGGGTGGCTCCCACGTCCAGCTTAATCTCGTCGCCCATGACGCCCTTGGTCAGGCTCTGGCCGGTGAAGCGAAAGCCCTTAGTGGAATGGGGCATGTCGTAGCCGACCCAGGCGCGGCCGCGGCCGAGCGCCTCCAGGATACGTTTCTTGTCTTGAGCCAGGTTACCACTCAATGGCTCCTGGATCAGGATATGGGTATTGACAGCGCAGAATAAAAAGTTGTAGGGGAAGACAACCCGGGCCAGCAGCCCCCATTTAAAGCGGGTGCCGTGGGCGTCGCTGCCGCCAATGGCGACGATCCGCTTGCCCTGGGCCAGCAACTCGTCCCATTTGGCGATCGTTTCCGGTTCAGGGCCGACAATGTACTGTTCCGGCCGCATTGCCGCGCGGACGGTCTGAACTTTGTTATCTAACAGGCCCTTGAAGTTAGACATATAGTTCCAGATTTCCAGGCCGGTGTATCCTTCGACTTCCCAATTTTGCCAGCCCAGAGAATGGCCATTGTCGCCCAGTAAACCGGCCTGGGGGTCAAAAGGGTGAGCCAGGAAGCCGAGGCCCCCGGCCGCGCGGGTCTCGTCAATCAATCGCTGCGGGTCGGCAGCGTAATGGTACAGTTCCTTCTCCGCCCCGTAGGCCAGGAAATGGTTGGCCTGCGGCCGGCGGCGCACGTCATGGACTTCCTCGCCAACCATAAGCAGGGCCCGGCCGCCTTCCCCCTTGTAAAAGCCTTCCACGCCCTCGACCCAGACGTTGTGGTCGGTGACGATGACAAAGTCCAGCCCGGCCCGGATCGCTTCTTGGGCGATTTCGGCGTGCCACTTTTCCCCGTCGGAGTAGGGAGTGTGCATGTGCATATTACCGACAGCTTCAAACATCGTCCGTCATCACAAACTAGAGTTACTTCGGCGGGCAATGCTATCATCTTCAATATGGTTCTCCAAGTTCAGGCGTTATGGAAGAGCGCATAGGCCTGCAGCCTGTGGTAGACAGGACGGCGCTGCTTCTTCCCCAGCCGGGGTTGACCTGTGATTTTATCCCCTTTGATGAAATTGAAGCCCATCTGGATAGACTCCCGGCCGACAAGAACGCCCAAATCGTTCTCTACTGCCGCAGCGGCCGGATGAGTACCGAAGGTATAACCGATTATACCACTGACCCCTTACCATCTAGCAGAAAATAGGTATTCATTGGCCCTTTGCCTTTGACTGAGATAGCGCCACGTTTTTCAAAGCGGTAACAGTCGCGTAGCAACTGGTACGTCTCGGCCGTCACCTGGATCACGTCCGGCAGACCCAACTCCTCCATGCGGCTGGCAATGTTGACCGTGTCACCCCATAGGTCGTAAATGAATTTCTTCCGGCCGATCACCCCGGCCACCACCGGCCCGCTGTGCAGGCCGATGCTGGCGTGCAACAATCCCCCGGCGATGGATGGTAACTCGCGTAGAATGTCCAGGGCCATCTCGGCCACGGCCGTGGCGTGGTCTGGCCGCGCCAGTGGCAGGCCGCCCACGACCATGTACGCGTCGCCAATCGTCTTGATCTTCTCCAGGCCATGTTTTTCCGCCAGTTGGTCAAAGAGAGAAAAGACCTCGTTCAACAGGTTCACCACCGATTCCGGCGAAATGCCGCCGGCCAGGACTGTGAAATCCACAATGTCGGCAAACATGACGGTCACGGCGTCAAAGCGCTGGGCCACCACGCCGGGCTGCTGCTTCAGTCGCTCGGCCACCGGCCGGGGTAAAATATTGAGGAGCAGCCGCTCCGACTTTACCTGTTCCTCCTGGAGCAGTTGGTGTTGGCGGGCCAGGTCGGCCAGCACCACCTCCAGTTGGCGGTTCACCTCCTGCAGCTCTCGTTCCCGGGCCTTGCGGCCGTCCATCTCGTATTTCAGCTTCAAGGCCGAGCGGACGCGGGCCAGTAGCTCTACCGCGTTAGGCGGCTTGATGATGTAGTCCATCGCCCCGGCGGCAAAGGCCAGCTTCAAGTCCTCCACCTCGTCGCTGCTGGTAACCATAATCACCGGCGTGTCCTCCCACCCCGCCATCGCCTTGATCTGGCCGCAGGCTTCAATGCCGTCCAGGCCGGGCATGTGCAGGTCCATCAGGACCAGGTCTACACTGCCGGGAGCGCGCTGCTCCAGGCAGTCAAACGCCTCGGCCGCCGACCCGGCCATGAGCAACGTGGTATACCCCTCTACCTCCAGCAAAGAGGCCAGGATCAACCGTTGGGTCGCCGAATCGTCAACGAGCAGAATGGCCATTATTCACCTCCACTTCCAGCACCTGGCGCACTCGCTCAAACTCCTCTTCCAATTGGGCTAACAGGGTCGCCGCGCCGCTGGTTGAGCCGCCTCGTCCTTTTTGTTCCAGCGCCGCGCTGAGCGTCACCACCTGTTGCGCTCCCAGATAGCCGCTGCTGCCTTTCAGGCTATGGGCCGCCTGCTTGACCCCGGCGGCGTCTTCGGCGGCCACGGCCGCACCCAGCCGGGCCAGCAATTCCTGGGCCTCCTCCAGGTAAGTCAAAATCATCACCTCTCGACTGCGCAGTTGGCGCAGCCGGGCCAGGGCGGCCGGGTCCACCGGCGCGGCCTTTTCGGCCGGCCGGGCCACAATGCTCACGGTTTCCATTCACCTATCCTCCAGGAGTGGCAACCTGCGCCAGGCGACTGTGCAGCCATTCCTGGGCGCGGGTTAGCGCTTCTTGTAATTCATCCAGGTAGACCGGCTTGCTGATATAATCGTCCATGCCGGCTTCCAGGCACATCTCCCGGTCGCCCTGCATGGCGTTAGCGGTCATGGCGATAATGTACGGCTGGCTCCCGGCCGGCCATTGGCGGCGGATGCGCCGGGTGGCCTCCAGGCCATCCATCTCCGGCATTTGTACGTCCATCAAGATCACCTCGTAACTCTGGCGGCGCAAGGCAGCCAATACTTCTTTGCCGTTGGCGGCCACGTCGGCGCCATAGCCCATGTCCTCCAGCGCCATCAAGGCAAATTTCTGGTTTACGACCACGTCCTCGGCCAGCAAGATACCCAACGGCGCTTTTTCCATTACCACAGCCACGGCCGGCCAGCCTGGCGTTTCCATCGCCCCGGCCGGCTGAGCTGGCTGGGCTACCTGGGACTGGGCCAGAACATCCAGCAACACGTCGTACAGTTGAGACGGCTTCACCGGCTTGGTCAGGTAAGCGGCAAAGCAGGCCACCTCTTCCGCTTCCTGGTGCGTCTGGTAGCCCAGCGAGGTCAGCATGACCAGCGGCAGCCGGGGGCTGGGACGTTGCCGGCAAATTGCTTGCGCCAGGGCCAGGCCGTCCATTTCCGGCATGTGCATGTCCAGGAGAGCCACATCCAGCGGCTCGCCGCGGCGGATAATTTCCAATGCTTCGCTGGGAGAGGCGGCCTCCTTGGCCATCATCCCCCAGGCTTGGGCTTGCAGGCTGAGAATGCGGCGATTGGTCGGGTTATCGTCTACGATGAGCAGGCGGCGGCCGGCCAGGGCGGCCGGCCGGCTACGCAGGTAGGCCCGCACCGGCATGGGCGCCGGCTGGCCGGTAATGGTGAAGTGGAAGGTAGCGCCTTCGCCCGGCGCGCCGCTGCTTTCGGCCCACATGGCGCCGCCCATCAGCTCGGCCAGCCGCTTACTGATGGCCAGCCCCAGCCCTGTGCCGCCGTACTG
>JAKEFB010000128.1 GCA_022616275.1 Chloroflexota bacterium | reverse complement strand
GAACTGGCGATCACTACGGCCGCTTCCATTGCCCGCTGGGCCTGGGAAGAGAGCTATTCGGTCGGCCTGTACGTCAATTCAGTCATCCGCCCCAGCCGGGAACGGATCCGGATCCGGCCGGGAAAGCACTCTGGCCACCTCATTCACATCCTGGAAGCGTTGGCCTGCCTCGAAGAGGAAGGGCCGTGGACGTTGGCTACCATACTCCAGTTGGAAGCGGCCGCTTTGCCTTACGGGACGACCGTAGTGGCGGTCACATCCCTGGTGAACGACCGTCTGTTGAAAGCGCTGCTAGAATTGCAGCGCAGGGAGCATGGCGCGACCCTGGTTACTTTGGGAGAGACACGGTTGGAGGCGAGCCTGCCAGGGATACACACCTACCACATTGGCGGCCGGGAGGTCTGGCGTGAGTTGGATACGTTGGCACTGGCTTAATGACGGCGTGCTAACCCTGGCCATGATCACGCTACGGTTATGTTGGTTGTGGCTGTGGCTGGGTCTTGTCCGGCGCTGGTTGATACCCTCTTACCAGGGTCCGCTTCTACCGGCCTGGTTAATGGTCGGGTTGCTGTTGGGTAGCCTGGTGGTCACGCGCTGGGTCTCCAGGCGAAGCAGAGAAGGGATGCGCGCCCGCCTGGTGTTAGCCGGTCTGGGGTTGGCCGTGATGTTCCTGATATTCTGGGGACAGTTCTATCGCCTTCACTATCCCTTGTGGGATTGGCGCTGGCTCAACCAATGGGGGCAGGGGATGCTTTTTTGGGTAGGTGAACCGCCCCCGTCATACCTTGCCCTGCCGGCCATCGTCTATTTGTGGCTGCGGGGAATCCTGGATGGCAGCCGGTCGCTGGCGCGCCGCCATGTCGTGCGCGCCTTCGCTGCCGGTTGTGTCGCCCTGGTGATCTTTTTACTGGTGGCCGAGATTAGTCCAGGCGGCCGGCCGGCCGGCACAGGCGGCGTCATTTTCCTGTTCTTTGCTATGGGCATGATGGCCCTGGCCCTCTCGAGCTTGAGAAGTGGGCGAGTCTCTGAAATGGGACCGAATGGGCAACTCAGATTGAACCGCTACTGGCTGGGCAGCACACTCACGGTTATCCTCGTACTGCTCCTATTGGGACTGTCGCTGAGCCTGCTAATCTCCCCCACGACGGTGGCCCAAATGCTAGCGTGGGCCTGGGACGTGCTCAGCCAGGTACTCATCTTGTTGATCAAGATTATTAGCCTTATCCTCTACCCAATTCTGTTCCTTCTGGCGCGTCTCCTGGCGTCTGGACTCCAGCGGCTATTTCGATCTGACGCCAACCCGTTACCCCAATTGGAGGGGCCGGAGGACAGGCAAGCAAATAATCTGTTTGATGAAGTGATCCCCTTTGTCGAGCAACTACCTGACGAATGGCGCTGGGTTGCGCTGCTCTTCTTCATTCTCGGCATCGGCCTGCTCTTTGCCCTGGTGTGGCGTCGCCTGGCAGCCATTAAGAAAGGCGACATAGAGGAAACACGGGAGATGATTTTCTCGCGTGAGCTGCTGCGGGCACAACTGGCGCAGTTGTGGCCTGGCTGGTTGAAGGGGTGGCGCCGCGCTGATCCGGCCTGGATTAGCCCATTTCTGTCGCTGGCCGGCGAATCTCAAACCCGGCGCGCCATTCGTGAGCGTTACCAGGCGCTGCTGGCGGCCGCCCGGCAGCGGGGACAACCGAGGGCACGGCACCAGACCCCAGACGAATATGAGCAGACACTGGCCCAGGCGTTGCCCGGCGCCCCGGACGCATTAAACGTCATAACGGGTAATTACCTGCAGGCCCGCTACAGCCGGGAAGTGCCGACCCCGGCGCAGGTCGAAGAGACTGGCCAGGCATGGGAACGGCTTCAGACGATGTGGATGCGAAAAGATTGATTGCCAATTACCAATTATCGTATAGATTGCGAGGAAAAAATGGCAAAAACTACGTCTCGACGCCCGCTCATTCTGATTCTTGGTGGTTTGGGATTGGCGCTTGTCCTGGTTGCGGCCGGTATTGCCGCCGGGGCGAGCTATTTTTTGGTCAAATGGACGGCCGCACCGGAATACGTGGCCCAAACAGCGTGCGACCACCCCTACTTCCCGCTGCGCCACGGCGCCACCTGGGACTATGCCGGCGATATCGTTCTCGGCGAGGGTCGCCTCCCGGCTACTGCAACCTGGACGGTTGAACAGGTGCATGGCGACGAGACCGAGGCCACGGCGATTGTCATCGTCATTTACCACTACGATGAGAACACGCCCCAAATCACCGAGACCATTGCCTACTCCTGCACGCCTGGCGGTATTTTTCGCCATAGCCTGATCGCCACGGCCAGGGCGCAAAGCTTCAGCCAGTATGCCACACAGTCCGGGGCCTATCTACTGTCGCCGGCCGAGCTTGTACCCGGCGCATCGTGGCAGTATCTCTATAATATAGTGACCGATTACACGCTGCCGGGCACGGATTACGCCTGGTCGTATGAAGCCAGCGCCATTGAAACGATTGATAACACGGCCGGCACGTTTGATGCTATCCGTGTCGAAGGCTCGCGCTCGCAACCGGCCGGCAGCGATTCATCCACCGAATGGTTCGCTTTTGGTGTTGGCCAGGTGCGCAGCGAACGAGTGCAGAATGAGGGCGGTGTCGAGGTGGTTAGTACAATGGCCTTAACCGGGTATCGTGTGCCGTCGCCGTAACTTCCAATGGACTTCGGCGCCGTTTTCTATCCCCTTTTATTGGTCTGCGCTCTTTTTGGCGTGATCCTCGTGGTTGGCATCGGCTTTTCCTACCTCTGGCTGTTGGCTCTCGATGCTCTGGCCAGAACGTGTCCCCAATGTCGCAAGAGGGGGGCGGGTAACGTCACCGCCAGCGAAGTCGTAGACTCCAGGAGTTTTATAACGTGGAGTCAGAGCCGCAGCCTTTCCGGCTCGCGCACCGGGCGGCCGCGCCAGGTTCGGGTCACAGAGAAAAGTTACGAGGACCACTACGAATGCCGGCATTGTGGGCATCAGTGGACAAAAACGGCCAAAGAGACAGAGCGGACCCCCGTTGGCCCTTAGCCTCAGTCAATGATACCCCTGGCGGCGGCCGATACCAGGAGCAATGCGGCCAGGGCGACGGCCGCACTGCCGGCGGCGAAGACGGCCGTCGGCCCTAGCGCATCATAGATCGCCCCGCCAATTGGCCCAGCAATCAGCGGCGCCAGACCAAACGCACCAGCAATCAGCGCAGCCTGGGTCGTTGACGACCAGGCTTCCGGCGTGCGTTCCGTCACCAGACGAACGGTAGTCACGTAAAATAGACCAAAGCCAAGTCCCCTGATAACGGCGAAGATTAATAGCACCTCCGGCGTGCCGGCCAGGGCATAGCCCAGGAAGGCAGTGCCCAGCAAGGCGTAAGCCAGCAATAGCGTCCTGATGTTACCTAGCCTGCGGGCCATCAGGCCACTATAGTGCATGGTTGGCAGTTCACTCAAGGCGGCCAGACCAGGCAGCAGCCCAAGCAGCAGCTTACTCCCTCCAAGATAGTCCATGTAAATACCCTCAAACACGATAGCCAGCCCTAAGGACAGTCCAATCAGAAATGATGTCCCTAAGATGATGAGCAGGCCCCGGTCGCGGCCGAGTGCTGTCAGCGGCGGCCGGTCATGGCTGGCCACGGCTGGCCCCTCCTCCAAAAAGCCAGCCAGCCAGGTGACCGGCAGGAGCATCAGGCTGCCCAACACAAACATGGGATCAAACCCTAGCCGCTGCCACAAAGCACCACAAGCAATGGCTATCGTGGCGAAGCCGAATGAGCCCCATAGCCGCATGCTGCCATAGTGTAAACCATGCCGGGCAGACATCCGGGCGATTAGGCTATCAGCGATCGGAATAATTGGGCTTAGGAAGAGCGCCAGCAGGGTCATCAGCAACGCCAGTGCAGCAAAGGTACGGGCCAGGCCGATCAGGAAAAAGGTCAGGGCAAAGCCAGCAATCAACCCTCTCAAGACAGGAACGCGCGAGCGCTGCCGGTCAGTCAGGGCCGATAGGGGCATGGCCCATAGCAGGGTCATCAAGGGAGTCAAAGCGGCCAAAAGGCCAATCTGGCGTCCATTGAGACCAAGCTGGGCGAAGTGGACATTGATGAAGGGGGCGAAAACGCCTATACTCCCCCAAAACCCCAGGTAATAGAGGGAGCCGCGGCCGGCCGGGCTGAGTGAAACAGGAAGTGTGCGCAATGTGCAGCCTAATTACCTTATCAAATATTATACCGCGTGTATACTGGTATAATAGCCTACCTCCCTGGCTGAGACAGCGATCATAACTATGCGATTGGACAATCGCGACTACGTCCCTACAAGTAGGGAGGGCACGTGAAAGCGGGTGAACGACAGATCGACATCCTGATTGTCGGCGGGGGACTGGGCGGCGTGGCCGCTGCCCTGGCGGCCCTCTGCCTGGGCCGGCCGGTGATCCTGACCGAAGCGGATGACTGGATCGGTGGCCAGTTGACCGCTCAGGCCGTGCCGCCCGACGAACATCCGTGGATCGAGAGTATGGGCTGCACCGCCAGCTACCGCCGCCTGCGTGACGCTATTCGTGACTATTACCGGCGCAACTACCCCCTGCTCCCGGCCGCCCGCGCCAACCCCCACCTGAATCCGGGGATGGGCGCCGTTAGCCGGCTGTGCCACGAGCCGCGTGTGGCTCTGGCCGTCCTGGAAGAGATGCTGGCCCCCTATCGCGCCGGCCGGCAAGTGGAGGTGCTGTTGCGCCACCGGCCGGTTGCCGCCGAGCTGGACGGCGACCGTGTGCGAGCGGTGACGTTCCTCAATGAGGAGAGTGGCGCAGAGACCATTATTAGCGCGCCGTATATCCTGGATGCAACGGAACTGGGCGACCTGTTGGAACTGGCAAGCGTAGAGTATGTCATTGGCGCGGAGAGCCAGGCGCAGACGGGCGAGCTGCACGCGCTGGCCGGCGCGGCCGACCAGCTAGAACAGCAGGCGGTTAGCTGGTGCTTCACTCTGGAGTACCGGCCGGACGAAGATCACACTATTGAAAAACCAGAGGACTACGATTTCTGGCGTAGTTACCAGGCCCCGTTTTGGCCTGCCCCTCAACTCGGCTGGATTGACGTGGACCCGGAAACGCTATTAACCCGCTATCGCCCCATCTTCGACGGGCCAACAGACCGGGATTACGCGGCCGATTTCTGGCACTTCCGGCGTATTTTTTACCGCAAACATTATCCCGACGGCCTGTATCCCAGCGACATTACCCTGGTCAACTGGCCGCAGATTGACTACTGGCTTGGCCCGCTGCTGGGTGTGTCCCAGGCAGAAAAGCAGAAGCATTTACGGGGGGCCAGACAACTTAGCCTGTCGTTGCTGTACTGGATGCAGACCGAAGCCCCACGACTCGATGGTGGCTATGGCTATCGTGGGCTGCGGCTGCGGCCGGACGTCGTGGGAACCGGCGACGGCCTGGCCAGGCACATCTACATCCGGGAAAGCCGGCGCATCCAGGCCGAGTTTACGGTGCTGGAGCAGCACGTCGGGGTAGAGGCGCGTGGCCGTTTACAGGGCGCTGAGACATTCGCTGACAGCGTGGGCATTGGCAGTTACCGGATTGACCTGCATCCCAGCACCGCATTGAGGAGTTATGTGGACATCAGTAGCTGGCCGTTCCAGATCCCGTTGGGCGCGCTCCTGCCAGTGCGGGTGGAGAATCTGCTGCCAGCCTGCAAGAATATCGGCACGACGCACATCACCAACGGCTGTTACCGGCTGCACCCGGTGGAGTGGAACATTGGCGAGGCAGCCGGGGCGTTGGCTGCCTACTGCCTGGAGAAGGAGTTGGCGCCACGGCAAGTGCGCCATACGCCGGCGCACCTGGTCGATTTCCAGGATATGCTCAGCCGGGTGTTGGGTTTTGAACTGGCCTGGCCAGACCCACTGGGGACGCCGCGTTAAGGACGGAGTGCGCCGAAATAGAATCGCGGAATTGCGCTAAACTATGATGCAATACGGCCACCTCCCCGGCATCAACAAGCCTGTGTCCCGCCTGGTCCAGGGCACTGTCATGGTTAATTCCGCTGAATTGGACAAGAGTTTTGCCCTGCTGGACAAGATTTACGCCCTTGGCTGTAACACATTCGACACCGCCCATGCCTACGGCGACGGTGATAGCGAGCGGACACTCGGCCGCTGGCTGCGGGAGCGAGGGGTGCGGGATCAAGTCGTGGTGATCACCAAAGGGGCGCATCCCTACGCCGGCCGTAAACGGGTTACGCCCGTAGACATCACGGCCGATCTCCACGAGTCGTTGGCCCGCCTGCAAGTGGAGGCCATTGACCTGTACCTGCTCCACCGCGACGATCCGGAGGTACCTGTTGGTCCGCTAGTCGAAGTGCTGAACGAGCACCAGCAGGCGGGCCGAATCTGGGCCTACGGTCTTTCTAACTGGAGTCACGAGCGCATCCAGGAAGCACTGGCCTATGCCGCTGCCCAGGGATTGAAGCCGGCTGTGGCCAGCAGCCCCCATTTTAGTCTGGCCGAGCAGGTGAAAGAACCGTGGCCGGACTGTATCTCTATAAGCGGTCCGGCCGGGGCAGCAGCGCGTGACTGGTACGGGCGGACGCAGGTGCCCCTGTTCACCTGGTCAAGCCTGGCCGGGGGCTTCTTCTCCGGCCGTTTCAGGCGCGACAACCTGAGCACGTTGACCGACCCGCTGGACCAGGTCGCTGTCCAGGCTTACGCCGTTGAAAATAACTTCCGTCGTCTAGAGCGGGCGGCACTTTTGGCTGAAGAGAAAGGCCTGACGCTGCCCCAGGTGGCGCTGGCTTATGTGTTGAGCCAGGAGCTGAATATCTTCGCCATCGTCGGCTGCCAGCATGAGGCAGAGTTTGTCGCGAACCTGGCCGCCAGTGAAGTCAGATTGCCGGCCGGGGAGATAGCCTGGCTGGAATTGAGCAGTGATTCGAGGAGAGACAACCAATGACGTCTAAACCACAATGGTGGCAGCGCGGTGTGGTCTACCAAATCTACCCGCGCAGTTTTCAGGACACGACGGCCGATGGCGTCGGCGACTTGCAGGGAATTCTCGATAGGCTGGATTACCTGAACGGAACGCCGGAGTCGCTCGGTATTGACGCCATCTGGATCAACCCATTTTATCCGTCGCCCATGGCCGATTTCGGCTACGACGTGGCCGACTACTGCGACGTAGACCCCCTCTTTGGCGACCTGGACACGTTCGACCGGTTGGTCGCCGAAGCCCACCGCCGCGACATTAAAATCATTATTGACTACG
>JAKEFB010000127.1 GCA_022616275.1 Chloroflexota bacterium | reverse complement strand
GGGGCGGCCGCCACAACCCTGAAATCAATGGGAAAACCCCGCAAGTCGGGGGTGTCGAGGACCCAGACGACGCGGGCGGCCTGGGTGACGGCGGCCTGGCCGCGCAGCCTTGCAGGCCGGTTACGGCGCACCGGGGAACAGGCTAGGCGGCCGGCCAGGTTTCCATGACTTGCCGGAGAATGGCGAATTCGCCAATGTGATAGGCGTTGTGGTCGGCCACGACCAGGATTTCGCGGAAGATGGTGTAAGATGGGGCGTGGGGGATTGGCGCAGTCAGATCGGTAGCGGGGTCGGCCACTATGTCCCGAAGTGCCTGTAAATCGGCCTGGAATTGGCGGATGGTTTTCTGCCACCGGTCGCTATCGGCTTCTTCGGCCGGATGCGGCCAGTAGCCGGCCGGCCAGTGGGGCGAGACATGGTTGGGGTTACGGATGAATTCGAGAATGTCCCATTGGGTAATCCGCATATGTTCCAGAATATGCCAGGGGGTGTAGGTGACATGGATCGGTTTGGTATTGAATTGTTCGGCCGGAAAATCGGCAATAGCCTGGTCAAAGCTCATGTGGGCGTTGCCTCCAGCCAGAAGAGCCAGTAGTTGTTGGCGGATAACGTGATCAGCATGCATGACGTCACTCCTTGTGAATCCCGTTTTGTGCCAGTATATATGGACAGAACTCAAATCAATTATTTCAAGCATACCTTACCCCATGCTCCTCCCGTTGACCTGCCTTGGCAGCCAGGTTTTGAAGGCACGACTTGGCACAATTTCTACCCCAGGGAGGCGCCGGAATGCTGCAATCTCCGGTCGAAGGCCTTCATAGAGCTGCCGTACGCGTATAGCGCGCTGACGGGCAGCAGCAGAGCCAGGTGCGCCCGGATTACGGTCGGCGTACCGGGCTGGGTTGCCTGCGTAATGGGCTCGATCCCGCGCCAGACTTTGCCGGATAATCTGGTGCAAGGGCGTGTCAACTAAGATCCGTCTGTGCCCGGTGGTCAACTCGGGGGCAGCCAGAATTTGGGCGCCCTCGATGATGTGAGGCTGTGGCAGCCTGACAGCCTCCTCGACCAAATGCCGACGGAGTGCTTGCCAGTGGGCATAGCGCTGTGGATCAGTAAACCGGTTGAGATCAGGCTCGTACTGAAGCATCTGCCTGAAGTCCGGATCGTCATCGAGGCGATGCAACGGGAACTGCAACTGGCGAGACAACGCCCTAGCAAGGGTAGACTTGCCAGCGCCGCATGCCCCTGTGACAAAGATATGCTGATCCGCACTGATCTGCATCTCGCCTTCCTTATGCTATTTTCTCCCCGTTGACGGTTTGTGTCCATCCGAGTTCGCCGATAGATAGCGAACTAATGGGGTGGCGCAGGGGATCATAGTTGGCGCGGGTGGCACCCTCCACGAGCCAAGCGACGGTAAACAACGGACCCGCAATCGCGCCGTAAACAAGAAGCACCTTCAACATCAAGTCGCTCGTTTGGATGGAGCTATTTTGCTGCATGTTAATACTCCTTGACTTTCATCATCCCAAATCCGGATCAATGGCGTAGATTTGCCGGCTCGATTATGCTAATGTTAGCAAAGTGCGGCAATGAAGACGGCCGGGATGAGGGGATTAGGGGATTTATGTTTGAGAAGGTGACGAAGATGGCGAATCGGTGGATTGAATGGCAGACGAGGGCGGGAGAGGCAGTGACGGCCGGTGGTGTGACGGTGATTCCCCAGGCGCAGGCATTAACGGTGCGGCTGCCGTTTGGGGGTTTTGTCTGGAACCGGCCGGTAGCTGTTTTGGTGCAGCGCGGTGGGCAGACGGAGCGCATCCCAATTATAGACATGACCCGTGTCGTCCAGGTGGGCCTGGTCGGCCTCGGTCTTGTGTTTTCGATTATCCTTTGGCTAAGAAGTAGAAAGATGATAGGTGATGCGTGATACGCGATCACGCATCACCTATCACTCCTCACGCATCACAAGGAGTTTTACCATGAACGAGATACCTGGTGAAGTCAATGTGCAGACAGCAAGTAACCCGGAGCAGGCGGCCGAGTTGATGGGAATGTTATTTTCGGTGGCGGATACTTCTTCGGTCTATAGTGAGCCGGTGGTGGCGGGGGCGTATACGGTGATTACAGCTTCGGAGGTTTCGGCCGGTGGTGGCTTTGGTTTTGGCAGCGGGGGTGGTATAGATGAGCGCACCCAGGAAGAGAACAGGCAAAATAGGGGTTGGGGCAGCGGGGGTGGCGGGGGTGGTGGCGCGGTGGCGCGGCCGGTGGCGGTGATCTCCATTGGCCCGGATGGCGTGCGGGTGGAGCCGGTGGTGGATGCGACGAAGATTGTGGTGACGTTTTTGACGGCCGTTGGGGGGATGGTGATGGCGGCGCGGCGATTGCGCGGGAAGCAGTGAAGCCGCACGGGGATGGGACGCGAGAGCTGGCCTCGATTGTGGCGGTGGAGGGGTGGCGCGGCCGGGGGATAGCGAAGCCGCTACGAATGGCGAAAGGCCAACCAGCCCATGGCCACGAACCAGGCATGGACCTCGACGACCAGAACGCGCTGCGTCAGGCCGGCTACTCCGAGCCCGGCCGCAGCCGTGGCCTGATCAAACGTCGCGAAGGACAGGACCAGCAGTACCAGGGTCAGTGGACTGCCCAGGAGCAGCCAGTTGCCGAACCGCCGCCAGCGCGGGATGCCTCGGAAAAATAATCCCGCCACCAGGAAGCTTAGTACCAGGGTCCCGGTGCCCAGTAGGAAGCCCACCATATGAAGCAAGAACGACTCCAAGGTGAAGATGCCGTCCACCACCATGCCCAATGCTGAGAGCGCGAACAGCACTGTGCAGATCCAACGCGCAGCGGCGCCCATCTCCCGGATGCTCTGGAAGACGCCGGCGACACCGGCCAAGAGCAAGAGCCCGCTGAGCACGAAGGCGGCGTTCATGAATGGGGCGGTGGAGCCGAGGCCCAGGCCGCTGATGGGTTGGCTGATGGGCGAATAGGGCGCGATCCAGGTGCCAAAGATAGAGAAACCCGGGCTCAGGAAGCCCAGGATGAACCAGGCGAGTGTGAACAGGATCGGGCCAGCGACAGCGCCGAGCGCGAGCCACCGGACTATCGCCGGGGTCGCCAGAGAATCGTTCATTACCGCGCTCTTATTGCCTTTTGAAGTGGTGGTTACCATTGTGAATTCTCCTTAAAGTATGATGCGGAAGTTGTCTCTACTCTAACAGTGTTAGGTTTTATCTAACGCCGTTAGGGTAGCATACTTTGTGCTATACTGTCAAGAGGCAAAGCCCATTTATGTGCTGGGAATAGGTATGCTGGCTGGCAGGGCTGCTCGCGGGAGACAACAAGCTGATGAAAATGCGACCTTTTAAAGTTTCCGACCCAAAACCCCAAGTCGAGCCTGCTCTCGATCAAGGGCAGATCGTCCAGGCAGCGCTTGGCCTGCTGGATGAAGTTGGTTTTGACAGCCTGACGATGCGCAGCCTGGCGAAAAAACTGGACATTCAGGCGGCTTCGCTATACTGGCACGTGCGCGGCAAGCAGCATTTGCTGAGTCTGATGGCCGAGGAAATCTGTGCGCCGATGGGCGAACCCGACCGGACGCTGCCCTGGCGTAACCAGTTGGAGGTATTAGCCAACGAATACCGGCGGGTTCTATTGGCTCATCGTGATGCGGCGCGCGTTCTGGCCAGAAGCGGCGCGCCTTCGGGACCGAATAGGTTGCGGCTGACCGAAATAGTGCTTAGAACACTGCTCGATGCAGGCTTTGGTCACAAGGATGCGGCCTATGCCGGGTTTCTGCTGAATGACTACGTCACGACGTTTGTGTTAGAGGAAACGCAGGATGCGAACGCAGAGGCAGAAAGCGCTGCGGACTCCGGCGTTCAAAATTGGGTTAAAGCCTTGCCGCCAAACGATTATCCCAGCATAGTCGCTCTGGCTGACTATCTCATGGAACTTGACGTAGACGAACGTTTTCAGTTCGGAATCGAGATTCTGCGAAACGGGCTGGAAACTCATCTGGCCAGACGAAAAGCCTGAGATAAAATGGAGGGTGACTCCGAGTCCTCTTTAAGGAGAGTGGTTATTGAGTGCGAAAGTTGCTGGATGAGAGTGTCTGGTTGCCGCTTTCTTCGATAGCGAGCACTTCCCAGTTGTAGGATGTCCCGGGCTCAAGAAATCCCCTGGGAACTATTGTGCTCGTCACTGACGCCGGGAGATACATACTTAAGCCGATTTTCCCAATCATGTGTGGATGCGGTTCCTCGTCCTTCTCAATGATGAGTTGGTAGGAGATGATGTTAACCTCAGAACCATCAATGGTCTTCGTTACCGGACTCCAGCTAATGACGAGTTCATCGTCGGCAGATACGACGGCGTCTTCGGCCGGCGACAAGAGGACGGGACCGGCCGGAATGTTATGCGTTAACCAGGCGATGCCTCTTGTTTGACCTTGTCCCTCACCGGCCTCAATGGCCGGCCCCTCGATCGTGTAATTACCCTCTGGTAACAGTGTTAACATTTCTGTGATGGACACGTCAGCATTCTCTGGCTCGACAGTTTCGAAAAACAGTTCTGTTAGTCCTAAGTTACCAAGCTTCCCTTGTCCACTGATTGTCAGTACCTGGCCCCCGGGGCCGGTGAAAACGAGGCTTTGCCAACCTTCACCATCAACGAAGCCCTGAAATCCTGTGTCCTCGTCAGTAGCATTATGCTCGATAATCAGTTTTGCGTCTTTAAGAGGAGTAATGTCCCCTGAAACCTGCGCAGCGACCGTCGCGGTAGGGCTGGGGTTTGCGGAGCAGGCTGAGATCAGCAGCGCAAACAGGGTCAAGATAAAAATGGGTTTGATTTTCATGGTTTTTCTCCTTCTTTTGAAAAGAGTTTTATGCTCAAGCTTCTTGAGCTTGACCTCATTGTAAAAACGGAGATTAAGAAACCAGTAATAAGCGTCTAAGAAATCCCTCATTTGAGCGATGCATCTGGGTGTCTTGATTCTGCCAGAGTTTCCGTGGGCGACGGCACAGGCCGTGTGGCGCCGCGCCGAAGAGTTGGGCTTCGAGCACGCGTGGACGTACGATCACCTGGCCTGGCAGTCGTTTCGCGATGCGACGTGGTTCGCGGCGGTTCCCACCTTAACGGCGGCGGCCATGGCCACGAAGCGAATTCGCCTTGGCACATTGGTCGCCTCGCCCAACTTTCGGCACCCAGTGCCATTCGCCAAAGAACTGGTTGCCCTCGATGACATCTCAGGTGGCCGGCTTACGCTTGGGATTGGGGCCGGCAGCAGCGGCTGGGACGCGACAATGCTGGGTCAAGCGGCGTGGTCGCCAGGGGAACGAGCCAGTCGGTTTGCTGAGTTCGTTAAGCTCCTCGACCAGGTGCTGCGGGAACCGGCGACGTCGTATCAAGGGCAGTATTATACGGCCAACGAGGCCCGCACCTATCCCGGCTGCGTACAACAGCCCCGCATCCCATTCGCCATTGCTGCCACTGGCCTGCGAGGGATGCGCTTAGCGGCCACCTATGGACAGATTTGGGTTACGAATGGCGACCGCACCCGCGAGGGAAAGATGGATGCTAAAGAAGGGGCTAACGTGGTCCGCGAGCAGATCGCCCGGCTCAACGACGTCTGTGTGCAGCTCGGGCGGGATCCGGCCTCACTGCGCCGCCTCGTTCTCAGCGGGCCGCGTCTTGATGGCGGTCTCGTGTCTGTCGAGGCCTTCCGTGACACCATCGGCCGCTATGCTGAGGTCGGCGTCACCGACTTCGTCGTGCATTGGCCCCGACCGGATCAGCCCTACGTCGCAGACTTGGCGACCTTCGAGCGCATCTTTTCGTGTTGAGCCTCGTCGTCTCATAGCGCCGTGCCGGGTGCTTCTGATCCTTAGACCGGGCCTAACCACCGTTAGACGGTTGTCGTTTTCAGGCCGGAGAGGATGGGTAAGGGCATGGGAACCTATTCCCTTACCACCAGGGGCAGATAGCGCCTCCACATCGCCACTTCCACCGCCCCGATGTCGCAGACGGCCGTGCCGTCGTCGTCGCCGTCTTGCGGCCGCAGGACGCCGCGCTGGTCGGTGGCCGGGCAGTCGGTAGGATGGCCCAGGTCAATGGCCGGGCTGCCCTCGATTGGTAGATGAGTCTGCGTCGGCCCGCCGTTGTCGTCCAGCGGCCCGAGCAGGGGGGCGGTGTTGGGCTGGTCGCCAGGTCCGGTCAGGTTGCAGGTGCCATCGCTGGCGATGTTGTAGCCCAGCGAGAGGTTGGCTTCCCCGGCGCAATTGTCGCTCCCCGGACTGCTGGCGATGATCGTGCTTTTGAGCTGGGTTTCGGCGATATCAATCTCGCTGAAGAGCCCGCCGCCCTCGTAGCCCGCCGAGTTGGCGCGCAGGGTGCTGTTGGTCAGCGTCAGCGTGCCCCCGTTGTAGATGCCGCCCCCGTAACCGGCCGAGTTGCCGCTGAAGGTGCTGTTGACCACCTGGCTGCTGCCGATGGCGTTGTAGAGCCCGCCGCCATTGAGTTCGGCCGGGTTGCCGCTGAGGGTGCTGCTGGTCACCATGACCGAGCCAGCAAGGTTGTAGACTCCACCGCCGCCGTTTGTGGCCGAGTTGCCGCTGAGGGTGCTGTTCGTCACCATGACCGAGCCAGCATAGTTGTAGACCCCGCCTCCGAAGAGTCCGGCCGAGTTGCCGCTGAGGGTGCTGCTGGTCACCGTCAGCGAGCCACCATCGCTGACGATCCCGCCGCCAGCAGTGGCCGAGTTACCGCTGAGAGTGCTATTGGTCACCGTCAGCGACAAACCTCTACTGTATATGCCACCACCAACACCGGTGGCATCATTGGCGTTGAGGGTACTGTTGGCCACCGTCAGCGAGCCAGCATGTTGAAATATCCCGCCGCCGTAGTCGGCCGAGTTACCGCTGAGGGTGCTGTTGGTCATCGCCACCGACAAACCTATACTGTATATGCCACCACCAAAGCCGTTGGCATCGTTGGCGCTGATGGTACTGTTGGCCACTGTCAGCGAGCCAGCATATTGATATATCCCGCCGCCATGGCCGGCCGAGTTACCGCTGACAATTACGCCGGTCATCGTCAGCGAGCCGGTCTGGTTGTAGATCCCGCCGCCATAGTTATCCGCCGAGTTGCCGCTGACCGTGCTGTCAGTCAGAGTCAGCGCACCATCAAGTTTGTAGATGCCACCACCATACGACACGCCGCCACCACCTGTTATGGTCACGTCGGCCAAGGTTATGTCCAGGCCGCCGGGTTGGATGGTGAAGACCGGGCCGGCGCCGTCGCCATCCACGAAAGTGCTGCCCGCCCCTTGCCCCTGGACCGGCAGGCTGCGGCCGATGACCACGTTCTCAAAGAAAATGTCGGCGGCCACGTTGACCACGTCGCAGGCCGGGTCGTCCACCGCGCTCTGGATGGTCGGGTAGTCACTGGGCACGTCGCAGGTAGTGGTCGGGGCTGACGAACCGGCCGCCCAGCTCATGGCGGCGGCCAGGGCCAGCGGAGCGATGACAACAGGCAATAAGCACTTTTTCCAGCGCATCTTAGCCTCCTTGGCACTACACGCCATACGCCGAAAACTCTGTCTGCTATCATACCATCAACATTGACGCCAGTCAGCCAATGCTGGCCTTGGTATCAGGAGTTGTAGGTGTCCACCAGGCAACAACATCGCTTCAGACCGGGCAGCGTGTCCGTGTGGACGGCAACCACGGCCGGGTGCAGTTGTTATGAATCTCTCCTGGCTGTGGCCGGTCTCCGACCGCGCCACCTCCTGTCAAAATGCCAGTTTATGACCGTTGTCAGTATCTATACCCTCGCTCTATAGCGTTTCACTGGAAAGCAGCAATGTGATCCCGACACCAGGCTTCAAAGCTGCGCGGTCTGTGTCTTCCGACTCGCTCAACTGCATCTGTTACGTAGGCGTACTCATTTCTACGCAAGGCGCCCAGCGTCTCCATAAGCCCTTTCACCAGGAATCTGGGTAACCCGAACCGGCGCAGCCAAATGGCAGCCAGGAAGGCAGGCACATTCACGTATCGAATACGCCTGCCCAGGACCGTTTCAAGTATGTGAACCATCTCGCCAATGGTAAGCGCCTCTGGCCCGGTCAATTCATAAATTTGTCCCTCGTATCCTGGGAAGGTCAGAACTTTGCCGGCCACATCTGCGACATCCCTCGGATCGACCGGCGGCACTTTGCCTTTTCCACCCGGGAAATACACCGCACTCTGCGACTTGATCGTCGCGCTCCACCATTCAATCGTGTTGACCATCAGCATAGTCGGACGGAGGAATGTCCAGGCTAAACCGGAGGCTTCAATAAGCTCCTCCTGCTCACGATGCCACTTCCCGGGCCCTACAGATCGGTCTGCCTCAATCGTAGATTGCTTGACCACATGGCTGACCCCGGCTCGCTTAGCAGCCTCCAGCAGATTAATGACTTGTTGCGTGTCGGGTGTAACGAAATACAACTGATCAATACCCTGCATGGCGGCCGCGAGTGTCTCCGGCCTGTCCAGGTCTCCTACAGCCCGCTCCACGCTGTTGCCCAGATGGGCCACCTTTTGTTCATCACGAACAAGGGCGCGAACCTCTGCACCCTTGTCGAGCAATTGCCCAACCAAATGCTGGCCAACATTACCCGTCGCTCCACTGACTAGAATCACTGGCTACTCCTTTCGGCTTTCATTGACTGAATGTAGTATAATTCTTACTATCTAGTATCTTACCAATAAGTAAATTACGAGTAATTATCTTATATCTAAGATAATTACATGGTAAACGAAAATGCCGAAGAAGTCAAGCCTCTCCTCAGAGCGGCAAGAACTCACGCAACAGATTGATTGGGCTTTGCGGGAATTAAGCACATCAACCGTGCTGGTCGCTTCATCCATTGCCCAGAAAGTTGGCATGGGACCAAACGACCTCAAATGCGCAGAACTGCTGGTCCGGAATGGCCCCATGACGGCCGGCCAGCTAGCCAAAGCAACCGGCCTTACAAGCGGCGCCATAACAGGCATCGTTGATCGGTTGGAAAAGGCAGGGTGGGCCCGCCGAGAAGCTGATCCCCATGATCGGCGGCGAATCATCATCCACCCCGGGCCCCAGGAGAACCAGAAGAGTGCGGCCGATTTGTACGCTTCTCACGAGAAGAGAATGGATCTGCTTTTTTCGGACTACACCGACGAGCAACTTTTCTTTATTCTTCAGTTCATTCGCCGCCTAACCTCAACCAACTATGAGGAAGCGGGTAGGAGGAGAGAGGCGTGAATGGTGAGCAGCAAACCGATGTAGACATGGGAGGTAGCGTGACTGTTCCCAATATCGTCTTCATCACCTCGCACGACCTGGGCCGGCACCTGGGCTGCTACGGCCGGGCGACGGTGGTTTCGCCCCACCTCGACCGGCTGGCGGCCGAAGGGGTGCGCTTTGCCAACAGCTTTTGCACCGCGCCCCAGTGCAGCCCCAGCCGCGCCGCGCTGCACACCGGCCGGCACGCGCACAGCGTGCGCATGCTCGGCCTGGCTCATAGCCCCTTTGACTGGCACCTGCAGCCGGCGACGGTCCACCTGGCCGCCCGCCTGCGCCGGCTGGGTTACCACACGGCCCTCGTCGGCGGCCAGCACGTGACCCACGACCAATCGGTGCCGGAGCTAGGATTCGACCACTGGACGGCGGAGGAAAAAGCTGCGCCCGAGTTGGCGCCGCAGGTGCGTAGCTATCTGTCGGCGCTGGCGGGCAAGCAGCCTTTCTATCTGGAGATCGGCTTTACCGAGGTTCACCGGCCATATGATTGGGGCGGCGCCAGCCTGGAGGAAAGCCTGGGTGCGGCCGTGCCGCCTTACATTCCCAACCACCCGGACAGCGTCGCCGAGTTCGCCGCCCTGCAAGGGGCGATTCGCCAGTTGGACGACGGCGTGGGGATCCTGCTCGCCGCGCTGGCGGAGAATGGTCTGGACGACAATACGCTGCTCCTTTTCGCCAGCGACCACGGTCTGCCGATGCCGCGGGCCAAGTGTACCCTCTATGACCCGGGCCTTGAGACGACGCTGCTGCTGCGCTGGCCGGCGGCCGGTGTCGCCGGCGGCCGCGTTTTTGAGCACCTGGTCAGTCACGTGGACGTTGTCCCCACCCTGCTGGAGGGCCTGGGGCAGCCGGCGCCGGCCGGCGACTTTCACGGCCGCAGCTTCTGGCCGCTGCTGCAGGACGAGCCGTACCAGCCCAACCAGTACCTTTTTGCCGAGAAGACCTTCCACACCGCTTATGAGCCCATGCGCGCCGTGCGCACGGCCGGGTACAAGCTCATTCTCAACTTCGAGAGCGGCTCTAGCTTTGACGTCCCGGATGATGTCCGCACCGGCCTCATTTATCCCTTGATGGTCGGCCAGGCGGTTGGCCACCGGCCGCACATGGAGCTGTATGACCTGGAGCGGGACCCGCGGGAGCGGATGAACCTGGCCGGCCGGCCGGAAACGGCCGGGGAGGAGCGTAGCCTGCGCCGGCGGCTGCGGCGGTGGATGGAAGAAACGGAAGACCCGCTGCTAACCGGCCCGCCCCCCTCTCCATTTTATCGGGCGACCATGGCCAGCTTGCTGGAGTCGTAATTGTCCGGAATTTGCTGCGTGGGCACCACGGCAGCGGATGGCCTCGAGAACGGCCGCCTGCGCCGGCTGAGTTTACCACACGGCCCTCTTCGGCGGCCGGCACGTGACCCATGATCAATCGGTGCCGGAGCTGGGATTCGACCACTGGACGGCGGAGGAAAAATGGCTATGGCCGAGCGTTTTACCGTTTCACAGATCAATCACTACCTCTGGCGGCGGCAGGGCTTCGCCGGCGAGCGGGACCCAGCGGCCGGCGCGGTCGTGGAGGACGTAATCGGCATTTACGCCACCGCGCCGACCTCCTACCTTACCCTCCTGGCCCGCGATCCTGGCTTCCGCCTGGCCGATCTCGACCGCTTCCTGGTCGAAGAGCGCCGGGCGGTGCGCATCCGCGCCATGCGCTACAGCAACTTCATCGTGCCTGTGCGGCTGCTATCGGCCGTCTATCAGGCGACCCAAACCGGCCTCTTCAACCCCCTCAAGCAAATGCTCAAGCTGGGCGTCAGTGAGGCGCAGTATCGCGACCTGGCCGATGACATCGAGCAAATGGTCGGCTCGGAAACCATGACCGCCGGCGAGATCAAGCGGGCGCTGCCGCCGGAGTATGCCGCCTTTGGGCCGGCCATGAGCTACGTCATGCCCCAACTGTGCGCCGAGGGGCGGCTCGTCCGCGCCGGGACGCGCGGCGGCTGGAAAAGCGATCTGTACGAATACGCCCGCTTTGATC
>JAKEFB010000126.1 GCA_022616275.1 Chloroflexota bacterium | reverse complement strand
GATGCTTGCGTTCAATTGGGAAACCTCCATCTTGAGAGTGCTTCCCAATTATCCCGCGGCCGTCAACCGCTCATTTCACACAAATTGCGGGAGAACCTATATTGGGAAGAAACCCAGTGGCGAGGTGAATTCTTTGACCATCCGGACCGGGGGCTGGCGGACCACTCTGCCGATAAAAGAACTGGAGCAATTGGACGAACTGGCCGAAGCTATCCGGCAACAAGTCCCGGCCGGAGCAAAGGTAGTGGAAGGCCCTGCGGCTATCCAGGTCAGCCGCTTTTTATTCGTCGCTGCTACTGTCTGCGCTCTGGTTGCTGGTTGGTTGCTGGCCCTCTCCTGGTTGAGAGCTTTTTTCTTTTCCTATTATTTTCTGATCGCCGCACTTTTGCTCTTGTTTAAGTTCTGGCCGGAATCCAGGCTGTCAACCCGGGCAGGAAAAACAACCCAAACCGGCGATATAGTCTTTACGAGTTTTATGTTTTTACTGCTGTTTGCCAGCAATGGCAGCAGGTTTTTTAGCCACCCTTGTGGATTCGTCCAGCGGTATTGGGAGAATAGTTATTGCCGGCGTGTGTTTAACGCAGATGAGATCACGGTCTTCTTGCCGGGGGAGACAACGATTCTTCTTCAAGAAGGTAGGGCTATCCACTTTTTGCCGTTCCAGGGCTGGCCGTGGGAACGCTTCGGCGCGCTGCGTCACGACGACTCCGTGGATGGACTGGCCGTCTCGCTCGATGGGCAGACCATTGCCTCCTGGTCGCGGGAAAAACTGTATTTGTGGGACGTGGAAACGCGCCGCCTGAAAGACCGGGTTGAAGTTCCTCTATTCTTTGATACCTGGGGCAGCTTTTCGTCCGATGGCCGGTACCTGGCTACAAATGAGATAGAGGGTGTCACCATTTGGGATACGGAAAGCCTGTTGCCGGTCGTGGGGTTTGGCCCGATGGAGGCGGCTGCTTTTGCCCCGAATAGCCGGGTGATGGCAACGGCCGTCGGCGATGGCGTGGTCCAGGTGCGGCAGGTGGCAGATGGGGTTGAAGTAGATTCTTTTACTCTCCCCACAATTGACGGGGTAACCAGGCTGGCTTTTTCGCCGGATGGCCAGTTCATCGCCGCCAGTACTCTGTCGAGCGGTCTTTACCTCTGGCATAGCCCGACCGGCGCTCTCTATAGCCCCTCTCCGGCCGACGAGGACGTCTATTTTGAAACCCCACCCGTTTTCTCGCCAGACGGCCGTCTGCTGGCTATTGGCCTCAGAACCACCGATGGAGACGAGGACTTCGTCCACCTGTGGCAAATTACCGCTACCGGGACAGAGCTATACCGGTCCACCAACCTGAGTGGTATTGGTAGTCCTCGCTCTCTGGCCTTCTCGCCGGACGGCCGGTTGTTAGCCGTCGGTACTTTCGACGAGGTGTTGGTGTTTGACGTAAGTGACTAAGCCAGGACCACAGACTGGACAGTCTGTGTTACACCTGATGCGGGCGCTACGAATCGCCTTGCCCGGTTCCATCGGCCACCGGCAGGGAAAAGTAGAAGGTGCTGCCTTTGCCTTCGCGGCTTTTGGCCCAGATGCGGCCGCCGTGGGCCTGGACCAGGTGGCGGGCGATGGCCAGCCCCAGCCCCGTCCCGCCGCCGCTGCGGGCGCGGTCGGACTTGTAGAAGCGCTCGAAGATGCGCTCCAGCTCCCCGGCCGGGATGCCCACCCCCGTGTCCCTGACCTGGACGACCACTTCCGGCTGGCCGGGTTGCCATTCGGCCGTCACCCGGATTTCACCGCCGTCGGGGGTGAATTTGATGGCGTTGTGGACCAGGTTGGCGACCACCTGCTGGACCCGGTCGGCGTCCACCAGGACGAGCGGCAAACCGGCCGGCAGCTCGGCCACCAGTCTCAGGCTGTTGCGCTCGGCCTGGGTTTGCAGCCGCTCCACCGGCGGCGCGACCACGCTGGCCACGGCCGTAGGCGAGAGGCGCAGCGGCACTTTGCCGGACTCAATCCGCGATAGCTCCAATAACTCCTGGACCATCTGGGTCAGGGCGTCTACTTCCTGGTCGGCCCGGTCTAGGAAGCGGCGGGCAGCCGGCGGGTCGTCCAGGGCGCTGTCGCGCAGCGTTTCTACCACCGCCTTTAAGGAGGCCAACGGGGTGCGCAGCTCGTGGGAAATGTTACTGATAAAGTCGCGGCGGACCGTCTCCAGCCGGCGGATGCGGGTCAGGTCCTGCAAAATGACCAGGCAGGTCTGGACCCCGGCCGACGTCAGCGGGGTAACGATCATCTGGATAAAGGTCCCCTGGCGGTCCAGTTCCACCGTGGCCACCCGTTCCTGGCCCTGGCTGCAGCCCTGCTGCCACAATTCAATCAGGTGGTGGTGGCGGGCCACCTCGGCGAAGGAGCGGCCGGCGCTGTCGGCCGGGCCAACGGACAACAGGCGGGCCGCGGCCGGGTTGATCAGCCGCACCCGGCCCACGTCGTCGGTAATGAT
Organism: Chloroflexota bacterium; assembly: GCA_022616275.1. Taxonomy (GTDB): domain Bacteria; phylum Chloroflexota; class Anaerolineae; order Promineifilales; family Promineifilaceae. The sequence continues at coordinate 12,808 of JAKEFB010000126.1, read as the reverse complement.
GACCCCGTCAGCCATGTTTTCCAGCACGGCCGCCAGCCGGCCGCGCTCGGTGACCAAGTCCTGGACCTGGTCGCGGAGCTGGTCGGCCATGTGGTTAAAGGCCCGGGCCAGCTCGCCGACCTCGTCCCGGCCGGCCCGGTAAAGGCGGGCGTCGAGGTCGCCGGCGGCCATGCGTCGGGCCAGTTCGGTCAGGCGGCGGACTGGCCGGGCGGTGCGTTCGGCAATGGCGATAGCAATCATGGCCGCCAGCATGGCGGTGAGCAGGGTCGCCGTAAAAATCGTCTGCCGCAGCCGGCTTACATTCTCCTCAATCTGGTCCAGGGGCAGAGCCACCCGGACCACGCCAAGCCGCTCGCCCCCGGCCGTCGTGACCGGCACGGCAACGTACATCATATCGTAATTGACCGTCTCGCTATAGCGGATGCTGCTGCCCTGCCCGCCGGCCAGCGCTTGCTGCACTTCCGGCCGGGTCAGGTGGTTGTCCATCTGCGAGCGGTCTTCGTGGGATTCGCCTAAGACCGTGCCGTCTGGAGCAATAATGGTCACCCGCGCTTCCAGCAACGCCGACCACTCCCGGGCCAGGGCGTCCAGGGCGTCACCCTCCGGGTTGGCCAGGAGCGGGACAGCGCTTTCGGCCACGGCCCGCGCGCCGATCAGCAAATTGGCCTCCAGGTCGGCCAGTTGGGTATCACGGGCCAGCCGGGACAGGTAGAGGGTCAGGCCGCCCATCGCAGCCAGGATGAGGATGACGTAGGGGATGGCGATGCGCCAGCGAATATTGCTGAACATGGCAAAGGGGAGATTGGAGATTGGAGATTAGAGATTAATCTCCAATCTCTAATCTCTATCAGCCTTCAAAGCGGTAGCCAATGCCGCGGACGGTGACGATGCGGCTGGCGTTGGCCGGGTCGGGTTCGATCTTTTCCCGCAGCCAGCGGACGTGAACGTCTACAGTGCGGCTACCGCCGTCGTGTTCCCAGCCCCAGACCCGCTCCAGGATCAGGTCGCGGGACAGAGCAATACCCCGGTTACGGGCCAGGAAGACGAGTAATTCGTACTCTTTGGGCTTCAGGCGCAGGGCTTCTTCTGCCAGCCGGACTTCGCGCCGGGCCAGGTCAATGACCAGGTCGCCAAAGCTCATCGGCGGCGCCTGGCCGGCCTCGACGTCGTTCGCGCCGGCTTCGGCGGCAATCTCTTCGCGGATCAGCCGGTCGCGGCGCAACAGGGCCTTGACGCGGGCCAGCAGCTCGCGCATGCTGAACGGCTTGGTCATGTAGTCGTCGGCCCCCATCTCCAGCCCGACGACCTTGTCCACTTCGTCGTCGCGGGCGGTGAGCATGAGGATGGGCAGGCTCATCTCCTGGCGCAAGATGCGGCAGACCTCAAAGCCGTCCATGCCGGGCAGCATGATGTCCAGCAAGATCAGGTCCGGCCGCGCCTGGCGAGCGATGTGAAGCGCTTCCCGGCCAGTGGTGGCCTGGTAGACTTCGTATCCCTGGCGGTCCAGGTTATAAACCAGCGTTTCCAGCAACGTTGGTTCGTCTTCGACAACTAAGACTTTCTGTGTCATTGGCCCCTGAATGTAGCCTATTAGAGGCAAATATTCAATGCCCTCCTCCGTGTCCTCCGTGCCTCCTCTGCGTGCTCTGTGTTCTTATTCTGGAGGGCCGTTTACCAGGCCGTCCACTACTTGCTCCTCGACGACGGCCGTGACGTAGAAGAAGTCCCGGTCGGAGGCACGGAGGAAGCGGTCGGGGTGGGTGTCCATCTCCCGGCCGAACAACGGCTCGGCCAGCAGTTCGTCGCCGGCCGGCCGGATGGCGGTGAAGTGGACCCAGTAGGAGTTGATGTCCAGCAGCATGCCCTGGTCCACGCCGGCGGCCACCATGGCCCGGCCGAGAGCCGGCATCCCCAGGCTGGGGCCGGCGAAATAGTACAGCACCCGGCCGTCGGCGCTGAGGCCCAGGCCGGAGCGCCAGGTAATGACCTCGCCGTCAATGCTGCCGCTCCAGTCCACGATAGAGTTGCGCTCGGCCACGGCCGTCACCTGCCCGTTCTCGACGACCAGGGGGGCGTTTTGCCGCCAGGCGACGATCGCCGGCAAGGGCAGAATGTCTTCGCCCCACCGGCCGATTTGCACGGCGCCATCCTGGTAAATGGCGACGGTTCCCAGCCCGTCTAGCGGTGGGAGCGCCTCGGCCCCACCGGCCATGGCCCCGTAAGTGCCGTGGACAGCCTTAAAACCGCCGTTGAAAGCGGCCAGCAACAGCCCGGGCACCCGGTCGCTGGCAGTCATGCGGCCGGCGCCGCGCGGCCCGCCGGGCACTGATGGTTCGCTGGCTCCCAGGACAAAGTGCAGGCGGGATTGGGTCAGGTCAAAGGCCACCACCCCAACCGTGGTAAAAGGTCGTTCCGGGTCCGGCTGCAAGAAGGTGCGGAAGGCCACGATCTGGCCGGCCGGGCTGAACAGGTAGGGCGACCAAAGTCCTTCGCCTTCCAGCGAGCCGAGCGGGGCAATGGAGGCCGGCCGCCACGGGGTAGCCGTTAGTGTGGGCGTAGGCGGGGCCTGGGTGGCCGTCGCCGCCGGTTGGGTGGCCGTGGCCTGGAGTGAATCCGCTACCATTTGCGGCGGTAAGGCCGAAGTTGGCGTCAGCGTGGCCGGTGGTGGCGTGGGCGACGGGCTGGCGGCCGGTGTGGATGTTGGTCCGATTGGTGCGGCCGCTACTGCCCAGGGCGCTTCCGGCTCTTTGAAGCCCAGGCCATATTCCCATTGCTTGACCTGGTCTTGGGCGTTAAAAAAGAGCGTCTCCAGGGTGGCTACCCCCTCGGCCCCAATGAGGCCGCGCAGCGGGTCGGCCAGACCGGCGGCCAGGGCCGCCCCCTGATGGGCAACTGCCCGGCCCAGGGCCAGCGCGGCCAGAGCGAGCAGAAAGAACCAGAGATATTTACGAGAACGAATGCGCAAAGATGCGTGCCAGGATGCACGCAAAGATGAGCGAAAGTGTATGGATGTCATTGAAGAGCCTCCCTCAGTGTGATACAGTCATTGTAGCTCCCGGCTGGCCGGCCTGATGGATGGAACGGCTCCGGCCGGCCAATGACAGCTATTCGATTCGTACGCTAAGTCATCGCCAACAACCTCCCGGAGGCTTCCACCCCAGGCACTCCCCTTTGAAGGAGCCTCCGGGAGGTTTAAAAACTAAAGGAAGGAGATAAACTGTGATTACCGATCTTGGCCACACCGCCTTTGCCACCCACGACCTGGAACGCTCGCTGGCCTTTTATACCCGGCTTGGCCTTCAGGAAGCGTTCCGGCTTCACCACCCGGACGGCTCGCTGATGCTGGTCTATTTACACGTCGCCGGCGATCGGTTTATCGAGATCTTCCCCGGCGGTCCACCCCCTGACCCAAACCGGCGCGGCAGCTTCATGCACCTATGCCTGCTGACCGATAATCTCCACTCAACGGTCGAACAGTTGCGCCAGGCCGGGGTGGAGATCGAGCAAGAGCCAAAGCGGGGGCTCGACCACAACTGGCAGGCCTGGATTCGCGACCCGGATGGAAATGCGATTGAGTTGATGCAGCTCGTCGAGGAATCTCCCCAGCGGCAGGTGGCGCGGGCGAGCGAAGGATAATAGACGACGGACGACAGACGATAGACAACAGAGCGTCGTCCGCCGTCTATTCCTTCGGCGGCCTCAGGGCAAGCTGTCTGTCGTCCCCTGTCTCATACCCCTAAATTTTCCCCCTGGAGAAATCGCATTATGCTACCCGCCCCGCTCCACCTTGCCCTGCGCCGTCTATTGCAGGTTGACCGGCCGGTCCTGCAGCGGACCGACGACGAAGTCACGGCCGAGATGTACCAGAATTACCGCTGGAATTTCGCCGTCAACCTGCTGGACGGGGCCTCTTTCTGGTTTGGGTCCAGCTTCATCTCGAGCACGACCATCGTGCCGTTGTTTGTCAGTAAGCTAACCGACAACCCGTTTTTCTTTGGCCTGGCGGCCGTCATTGCCCAGGGCTCCTGGTTCTTGCCGCAACTGCTGACCGCCAACGTGGTCGAACGGCTGGCCCGCAAGAAGCCGGTGGTAGTGAACCTGGGCCTGTTCCTGGAGCGGATGCCGCTGTGGCTGATTGTTCTGGCCGCCGTCGTAGCCACTCGCTCGCCAGGCCTGGCCCTGGCCCTGTTCTTGATCGCCTACGCCTGGCACGGGCTGGGGGCCGGTGTGATAGCCACGGCCTGGCAGGACTTGCTGGCCCGCTGTTTTCCGGTGGAGCGGCGCGGCCGCTTTTTTGGGACGACGATGTTTGTCGGCGCGGGGGCGGGCACGGCCGCGGCCGGCTTCAGCGCCAGCCTGCTGAAAAATTACCCCTTCCCGACCAATTTTGTCTACACCTTCATCGTCGCCGCCCTGGGGATCAGCCTGAGCTGGTTCTTCATCGCTCTCACCCGCGAACCGGTCAGACCGGTCACCCTGCCCCGGCAAAACCAGCGCCAGTTCTGGGGCGACCTCAGGCGCATTGTGCGTGCGGACCATAACTTCCGCCACTTCCTGGTGGCCCGGCTGCTGTTGGCTCTGGCCGGGATGGGCAGCGGTTTCATTACCGTGGCGGCCGTGCAGCGCTGGCAAGTGCCCGACGCGATGGTCGGCTATTACACGGCCGCCGGGCTGCTGGGCCAGACGGCGGCCAACCTGGCCTTCGGCTTCCTGGCCGACAAACGAGGCCACAAGCTCTCCCTGGAAATCAGCAGTCTGGCCTTGCTGCTGGCCTTTGTGATCGCCTGGTTGGCCCCCGCGCCGGAGTGGTATTACCTGGTCTTCGGCTTGCAGGGCATCACCCTGTCGGCCATTATCGTCTCCGGCATCCTGGTGGTGATGGAGTTTAGCCCGCCGGACAAACGGCCGACCTACACCGGCCTGGTGAACACCGGTGTGGGGCTGGTCAGTAGCGTTGCCCCACTCCTGGGGGCCGGGCTGGCCACTCTCAACTACGACTGGCTTTTCGCCCTCAGCGCCCTGGTCAGCCTGCTGGCCCTGGTGGCAATGCGTTGGTGGGTGCGGGAGCCGCGTTTTGTGTAGTTGTGTGGTTGTGTAGGGGTGTAGGGGTGTGCGAGTTTGCGAGTTTGCGAGTCTGCGGGTTTGCGAGTAAAGGGGTACTCGACAAGTGTGCTCTGCCCGTAGCATAATAGAGTGACGCCAGGAAGTGGAAAAAGGACTGAGGACGTGTTCAGGCAAAGCCTGAACCAGGGACTGAGGATTGAGTAGGCCAGTCTGCAAGTTTGCAAGTCACCTGCCACTTGCCACTTGCCAACTTGCCAACTTGCTCTCTCTCGCTTGAGGGCCGCTGTGGAAAGTAATACCGCTTACTCCGACGCCACGATGAAGACGGGTGACAACCTGCGGACGATTGCCCACTCGGACGCGATCCGTGAGTTGTCTTCGTTGTCGCTGCCCCAGATTGACAACATCGTGGACCGGGTGGCCAGGGTGGTGCCGGCCGGGAACGTGCCCGGTATGATTCTCAATGGCCTGACCCGCCTGCCAGACCGCAAGCTGCCCTTGCAAACGGTGAAGCGGGACATCAACCTGCTGTTTAAGGGCGTGGAGCAGACACTGCGCGACGGGGCCGTCTATAGCGCCTTTTTTGCCGGGCCGGCGGCCGTCATCTGGGGTTACCAGAACCTGCTCCGGCTGGCCGGGAAAGACCCGGAGACCTCCTTTCCCGAAGGCATCTGGCAATTTTACCTGGAATACGCCCTGCGGGATGACACCGCCCGCCACGCCAACGAGACCCACGGCTTTGACACACTGCTCCAACAGCATGGCCTTCGCCTGAGTACTGTGGATCGCCTGACGGCCTGGGCGATGACGGCCGTCCATTGCCTGCACCAGTACAACCGGCTGCTGGAAAACGAGTGGCGGGAGCGGGTTTTCACCTACGTTCTGCGCCAGGTGACGCAGAACCTGCCCAACGCGGCCCGCTATGCGCGGCTGTACCAGGAGTGGGAAAAGCAGCGGCCGTACAGCCGGGGGCCGGACGTGGCTCCCCACGACGATTACCCCACCTATCGCCGCCAGAAATTTGACCAGTTCCTGGCCCTGACGCTACAAGGGTTGCCGGCCGCCCGGCGGCGCGAGTGGCAGTCGCGAGTGGCGGCGGCCGAGTCCGAGCTGCGCGCTTACCAGCAGCAGATGAGTATCGTCGCCAGCCTGGAGCCGAGTAAATACGAAGAGACGCGCGTCCCCATTCCCCTGGCCAAAGCCCACGTCGGCCTCATTGTCCAGGGGCATTATTACCTGCTGCCGGCCAGCGGGCCTGATTCGGAACAGCCGGCGGCCGCCAGTACGGTGCGCAGCCAGGTGGCCAGCCTGGTGACCCACCCCCCGGACACGGAGCCGGCCCGGCTGCAGGCCCTGGCCCGCGTTAAGCGGGCGGCCCTGGCCGAGCTGCGCGAAGCGCTCCAACCCACGCTGCGCCAGGAGCTGGAGACGCTGCGCCTGGCCCCGATCTGGCTCAACTTTGACCGGCCGGCGCGCCACCTACCCCTGGCGGCGCTGCGCCAGGCCGAGCGAGCGGTGGGGGACCATCCCTTGACTGTTTTCGATACCGGCGAGAGTTTTGTCTTTGACCAGTCGCACATCTTTTTCGACGGGGCCTGGGGGGCGGCCCTGGCCGAAATCCTGACCAACGAAGCCCTGGCCTGGGCCGTTTATCTGCACACCCTGCCCCCGGCCCAGCCCGGTTCGGTCCGGCCCTATTCGCCGGCCTTGCAACTCTCCCCGGCCGACTGGCAGCACCTGGCCCAGGCCCCGCTGGTGGCGGCCGAGGTGTGTGTGGAAACGGAGGCGGTGGACCTGGCCGCCATCGTGGCCCTGCGGGCGCTGTTCAAGCAGCGCAGCGAGTTGCTGCAACTGACGGTCAACGACCTGTTGCTCTTTTACCGGGCCGTCCACGCCGCCGTCTACCGGCCGGCGCCAGGGCTGATAAATCAGTTGAGCCAGCTTCAGCGCGACTCTACCGGCCGGGCCGCGGCCGAAGCCGCCCAGGCGGCGCTGGAAGCCCAGGCCCTCAACCCGACTGTGCTTATCCCCGTGGACGCCAGCCAGCGCCGGCCGCGTGACCGCGTTTTTCCCGTGACCTTTGAAGTGCCGCTGGCCCACCTGGACCTGCTGGAGCTGCACCAGGCGGCCGTGGCGGCGCTGGAGCGGTGCGAAGAAGCGCCGGAGCAATACGCCTCGTTCGAGGAGCTGCGGCGCAAATATCTCAGCGCGCTGGCCGGTTTTGGCGAGGTCATGAGCCGGCTGAAGGACATAGCTGTCGCCGGCGAAAGCGCCAGCGTGAGCACCATTAAGCTGCTGGCCCACCTGCCCGCGCCGCTGCAGCGGCTGTTGAACAAAATTCCCGACCGCTTTGACCTGCTGAACGACATTATCAAGGGCCGGGAGGTCTTCTCCAATATCGGGGTTGTCGTTCCCGGCAGCACCCTGACGCGCTTTATGACGGCCAAGGACGACAACGACAAGAAAGCGCTCATCTGGGGCGTGGTCACCGACGCCAATGGACAGATGCGGCTGACGCTGCGCGACTTCCGGCCGCACGTGGCCGCTCTGAGCGACGCCGGCCGCCAGGACGTGGCCAGCCGCATGGCCCAAGACTATCTGGACGCGTACGCCAACGGCCTGAACGTCTTCGTCCACGAGCTGCACCGGATTACGGCCGCCAGCCGCCGCGCCGGCCAGCCGGCCGGAGGGAAACGTGGCCGCTGATCCGCTGGCCGGCCGCCAACTGGCCAATTTCCGGGTCGAGCGGCTCATCGGCCAGGGCAGCATGGCCCGGGTCTATTACGGCCGGGACGTCCAGCTTGACCGGCCGGTGGCCATCAAAGTCATTGACGCCAGGCCGGAGCGCCAGGCTGCCTACGCCCGCCACTATGCCCAGGAGGCGCGGGCCATTGCCCGCTGGCGGCACGAGCACATTGTCCAGGTCTTCTACGCCGGCGAAGAAGACGGCTTCACCTATTTCGTCATGGAGTACGTGGACGGCTCAGACCTGGGGCGGGCGCTGGCCGGCCGGGCTACCCAGGGGCGACTGCTCCCTCCTGACGAGGCGGCGCGTATCGGCCGGGCCATTGCCAGCGCCCTGGATTACGCCCATGGAAAAGGGGTTATTCACCGCGACGTCAGGCCGGCCAACGTCCTGGTGGGGCAAGACGGCCGGGTGGTCCTGACCGACTTTGGCCTGGCGATAGACGCTGACCAGGTGGAAGGCGGGGAGTTGCCGGGCGCGTTGGGCTACAAGGCCCCGGAACAGTTGCAGCAGCCGGCCCGGGCCGTACCCCAATCGGACCTGTACGCCCTGGGGGCAATACTATACGAAATGCTGGCTGGCCGGCCGCCGTTTGACGACCCTGCCAGCGCCGGCCTGGCCGCGCAACACCTGAGCCAACCGCCGCCCCCACCACGCCAGTGGAACCCGGCGCTGAACGCTGCCACCGAAGCAGTGTTGCTGCGCGCCCTGAGCAAAGCGCCGGAAGAGCGCTACCAGAGCGGCCGGGAGTTGATGAACGCCCTGGAGCAGGCCCTCCAGGCGCTGGAGGAAAAGGATGATTTACTGGGCCAGCAATTAGACGAATATCGCCTGGAAGCACTGCTGGGCGAGGGCGGCATGGCCCGTATTTATCGCGGCTACGACGTGCGCCTACAGCGCCACGTGGCCATCAAGGTCATCGAGGTTGCCCACCGGACTGACGCCGATTACAAGGAGCGGTTTGAGCGCGAGGCGCAGGCCATTGCCCGGCTGGCCCACCCCCACATCGTCAGCCTGTATCGCTATGGCGAGGCCAAAGGGGTCTTTTACATGGCCATGCAGTACGTGGAAGGCACGGACCTGCAGGCCCGGCTAAAGAGTTACCGCAAGCGGGGGGAGTGGATGCCGCCGGCCGAGGCCGGCCGCCTGATCTGGGAAATTTGCGCCGCTCTGGATTACGCCCACGGCAAGGGCATTGTCCACCGCGACGTGAAGCCGTCCAACGTCGTGCTGGACCAGGACGGCCGGGCTTACCTGGCCGACTTTGGCCTGGCGCTGTTCAGTGACCGGAACACCCAGGGCAAAATTCTCGGCTCGCCCCACTACCTGGCCCCGGAGCAGGCTGTCTCTTCGGCCAACGCCGGGCCGCAGAGCGACCTGTACGCGGTCGGGGTTATGGCCTACGAGATGTTTACCAGGCGAGTGCCTTTCAAGGCGCGGGACCCGTTGAGTGTGGCCATGATGCACATGAGCGAGCCGCCGCCGCCGCCGCGCCAGTGGCGGCCGGAACTCAGCCCGCAGTTGGAAACGGTCATCCTGCGGGCGCTGGCCAAAGAGCCGGGCAAACGCTACCCCAACGGGCAGGCGCTGGCCAGGGCGGTGGAGCAGGCGCTGCAGATGGAACAGTCACCAGCCAGCCTGGAGCCAACGCTGCCGGCGCTGCCTACCAGCGGGCCGCCTGCCCCGGCCGCTGCCGCGGGCGGTGGCGAGAAACGGCCGCTACCCCCCATTCCGGCGGCGGTGGCCGTGGGTGGGCCGCCGCCAGCGGCCGGCGCGCCGCCCAGCCTGGCCGCTGCCCCACCTGGGAAGCGGCGTTGGGGCTGCCTTCTCCTGCTTGTCGCCCTATTAGGGATGGCTGGTGGCTTCTGGCTGTTCCAGGGGGACGGCCGTAACCTGCTGGCCGGCCTGCCTGGCAACCTGCTGGCCGCCCAGCCCACGCCCACCCCAACGCCGACCCCCACCCCAACGCCGTCCGCCACCAGCACCCCAACGCCGACCACCGCCCCCAGCGCCACAGCAACAGTCACCAACAGTGCCACCCCGACACCTCCATCCACCCCCACACCTACCCGCCCCCCGACCCCCCAACGCACCCACCCCCCCACACCCCTGCACATCACCCCCACCCCCTCCCCCAGCCCGACGGCAACGCCGTCGTTCACGCCGACGCCGACCCCTACTGTCGTCGTTATTCGCCCGGCCGATAGTATGCCGGCGATCCTCATCCCAGCTACTACCTTCCTCATGGGCGCCGTCGAGGACGACGAAGAGGCTGGTGACGATGAACGGCCGGCCCACCAGGTGACGCTGGACGCCTTTTACATAGACCAGTACGAAGTCAGCGTGGCCCAGTACGCCGCTTTTCTGAACGACAACGGCGGCTACGTGAACGCCTGCGGCGGCTTTACCTGCCTATCCACGCGCTTTGAGACGCTGGACAGCTACCTGGTGGAAAACACCAACGGCTTTGCCGCCCTGAGCGGTTTTGAAGGGTATCCCATCAACAACGTGAGCTGGTTTGGCGCGCGGACCTACTGCGAGTGGGCCGGGGCGCGGCTGCCAGCCGAGGCGGAATGGGAACTGGCCGCCCGGGGTGTGGACGGCCGGCGCTATCCCTGGGGGGACGCGCTGCTCGACGCCAGCCTGGCCATTTTCGGCGGCGACTCGATCGCGGCGCTGCGGCCGGTGGATGCCCTGGAAGATGGGGTTAGCCCCTTCAACATCTACGGGTTGGCCGGCAGCGTCTGGGAATGGGTGGCCGACGGCTACCAGGCCGACTATTATGAAGAAAGCCCGTCCCAAAACCCCACCGGGCCGGCCGCTGGCACTTTTTCGCGGCGCGCCCTGCGCGGCGGCGGCTACAGCAGCGCGGCGGCCGAGCTGCGGGCTACCAACCGGCACAGCGGCCCGCCGGCCGAGTTTCGCAACATTCCCGACGTCGGCTTTCGCTGCGCGCAGGGATTCTAGATTTTGGATTTTGGATTGTGGCGCCGGGGGTTTTGGGCTTGCCACGTCCGGCGCGAATTTTCTGGTATAATCGGCCGCAAGGTTTCAGGTGAAAGGATGTCTGACGACGCGCTCAACGGTCCCGGTGAATCCCCTTCCCTCCCCTCCCCCGCTGAATTCGACTGGCTGGTTTACGCCGATGCGACGTTTGCCGGGCTGTCGCCGCTGATTCCGGTCCCGCTGCTGGACCTGGCTTTTGAGTGGTTGTTCCGGCGGCGGATGCCGGGAGCGATTGCCCGGCGGCGCGGCCGCAAGCTGGCCCCGGCCATCGTCCGCGAGTTGAACCGGGGCAAAGGGTGCCGGGAAGGCTGCCTCACCTGGCCAATCAAGCTCACCTTGGAACTGTTAAAGCGGCTGTCCAGGAAAATCCTCTACTTCCTGGCCATCAAGGAAGCGACCGACCAGCTCAGCTACTACTGGCATCGCGCCTTCCTGCTGGACTACATGGTCCAGCGTGGCTACCTGGACGATGCGGCCCTCGCCCACCCGGCCGGCCGGGCGCTGGAAAAGGTCCTGGACCATCCCCACATCAGCCCACTCAACCAGTTGGCCTACCAGATTGTCGGCCGGGTCTCGCACATCTTCCGCACGCTGCGCGGGGCGCGGCGAGGCAAGGAGGACGAGGTTATCGAGCAGACGCGGTCGCTGATGGCCAGGACCTGGGAGAATTTTGGCGATTATTTTGCGGAGCTGTCGGCCGAGTACGACGAAACGTACAAAGAAGTCCGTGCCCAACTGGCAGCCGAAGAGGCAGCCAGGCAGGCGGCCGAGGAAGCAGCCAGGCAGGCGGCGGCTGCCCAGGAAGCTCAGGACAGTCCTCCGGCCGAATAGATTGCCGTCCATGCCCCTGGTCCACGAACGCACCTTCCGCGTCCGCCACTACGAGTGCGACGCTTACGGCCACGTCAATCACGCCAATTACCTGCGTTACATGCAGGAGACAGCCCTGGACGCCTCGGCCGCGGCCGGCTACGACATGGCCCGCTACGAGGCGCTGGGTTGCCACTGGCTGATCCGGGAAACGGACATCACCTATCTGCGGCCGCTGGCTTACGGCGACTGGGTGTTGGTCAAGACGTGGGTAGCCGACTTTCGCCGCGTCCGCTCCCGCCGGGCCTACGAGCTGCGCGAAGTAGCCACGGGCGAGGTGGTGGCCGAAGCCCACACCGATTGGGTCTTCCTGGACAGCCAGACGTTGCGGCCGGCCAGCGTGCCAGCGGAGATGAAGGCCGCCTTCTTCCCCGAAGGTCCGCCGGCCGAAGCGCCGCGCCGCGAGCCGTTCCCCGAGGCGCCGCCGCCCCCACCTGGGGTTTTTACCCTGCTCCGCCACGTCGAGTGGCGGGACATTGACCCGGCCGGGCACGTCAACAACGCCAGCGCGATGGCCTACTTCGAGGATTGCGGCGTCCAGGTGGCGGCGGCCTACGGCTGGCCGATGGCCCGGATGATGGCCGCCGGCTTTGGCATCGTCGCCCGGCGCTACCGGATTGAGTACCGCGAGCCGGCGATGATGGGCGACGAACTGGAGGTAGCCACGTGGGTCTCCGACGCCAGGCGAGCCACGGCCGTACGCCACTACACCATCCACCGGGCGGCCGATAAGGCCCTGCTGGCCCGCGCTCACGTGCTGTGGGTGTGGGTGGACCTGGCCACAGGGCGGCCGATCCGCATTCCGGCCGATTTCCTGGCCGACTTTGGGCCAAATATTGCTGCCTCAGAAAACAGAACGCGGAGTAACGCCGATGACGCAGATTTGAATCGCGAATGGCGCGAATCGAGCGAATAAGTCGAATCATGATCAAAAACGTTGACCAGCGCTTGCTGACCATTTTGCTAATCGTCTTTGTCCAGATCGCCGGCGGGGCGCTGATTCTGCCGATTCTGCCCCTGTACGCCCAGCGCCAGTTCCGCATGGCGCCGGAGGTCATTACCCTGCTGGTATCCTCTTTCTTTGCCGCCCAATTCCTGGCCGGGCCAACGCTCGGCCGGCTG
>JAKEFB010000125.1 GCA_022616275.1 Chloroflexota bacterium | reverse complement strand
CAGGTGCCGATCAAAATCCGGTCGCTCAGCCGTGAGAACTTTCTCTTCCACCGTAGCGACGACCCGGGCCAAACGCAAAACCTGTGGCCGGCCGAGCCAGGACAACGCCAACGAATGCTCGACCTGCTGTGCCACCTGCTGGCTCAAGAAGGGACACCGTCCGAACAGTACGCTCGCCTGGGCCTCCCCTGCTAACTCCCACCCTATTTTCGGCGCATATGGCAACCTTGACAGGCAAGATTAAGCAAACCCGGCTCATGACCGCTATCGTCGGTAGTTACCCAAAACCCAGGTATCTGTTTCCTGGCACCGGCCGCAAACTGCTGGATGAGATGGGTCTGACGTTTCATGAATTGGCCAGGGAAATCGGCCCGGCCGAATTTCAACAGCGGTTGGACAGGGCGGCTCGGCAGGCAATTGAGGACCAAAACGCAGCCGGAATTGATTTCGTCACCGATGGGGAGGAACGGCGTGGTCATTATGTGCTCTACGTCTTGAGTGGCTTGGGTGGCGTTGATTTCCAAAAACTAACGGAAAAGTCTATTCGTGACGGCCGATACGTGCGCCACCTGCCCACGGTGATTGGCCGGCTCACATACCAGGGACCGATTTTGGTTGATGATTATCGGTTCACCGCACGGTATGCCCAGAATATTGCCAAAATTGGCTTGCCGGGGCCAACAACAGTGGTGGACAGCGTGGCCGACACCTACTATGGCGATCCGGCGCGCCTGGCGATGGATTATGCCCAGGTCATTCGTCACGAGGTGGAAAACCTGATCGCGGCCGGGTGCCCGGCTATCCAATTCGATGACCCCGCCCTGCTCCGCTACCCCAACCAGGCGCAAGAATGGGGTATGGATGCCCTACAGGCCTGCTTCCGGGGTCTCGAAGACCAGGCCACATTTTTTGTCCACATCTGTCGTGGCTACCCTGATAAGCCGCTGGAGCGAAAGGGCGTTGCCTACAAGGCTGATGCCGATTACTATGGCAACGTGCTGAGTTGGTTGAGCGACTCTGCGCTGGATGTCATCTCAATTGAGGGAGCCCAGTCCAGGCTGGACTTATCGGTGCTACCGGCCGCCGGCCGGAAAACGGTCATGTTGGGCGTCCTGGACGTCGGTTCCAACCGCGTGGAGTCGGTAGATGACCTGGTTAAGCGAGGGAAAGACGCACTGCGCCACCTGCCGCCGGAACAGCTTATCCTGGCCCCTGATTGCGGCATGTTGCAGCTTTCCCGCGCCGCCGCCCGGCAAAAACTGGCCAACATGGCCACGGCCGCTGCCATCCTATGATCATTAGATCGCCATGGAGCGCCTCCATCCTGTCGGCAAGATGCCGGCGCCTCTTCTGCCTATCTCTACATGAATCCCAATGGCTGGGAAGAAAAGGAAGCCGAAACTAATGTTGACAGAGCTTATTCGCGATCGGAAAGCGCTGCCGGCCGGCGTGCAGTTGGTCTGGCACGGCGTCAATGACGAAGCCAACTTGCATCAGTTTCTGGCCTCCGATGTGCGCTGGGCAGAAGTGGATGTCCAAATGGATCCGGCCGGCCGGGAAGTAATCCTGCGCCACGACCTGTTTACTGAGACCCCCCTGGCGCCTGGCGAGCGCCTGCTCACGCTGCCTGAAGTTCTAGATAAAATAAAAAGCCACGGCCGGGCGATTAAAATCGATCTAAAAGCCGCCGGTCCAGTGCTAGACAGGGTCCTGGAATTGGTTGCCGGAGCCGGCCTGGAAGATGAAGACCTCTGGTTCAATGCCAACATCGAGTGCCTGATGGAAGGCGGCTTTAAACGGATTACCGCCTCTCATCCTGGCGCCATCCTCCAGTGCCCAATTGATTTTTTGGCGCCCCTGATCCAGGCGGCGCCCGATCAGGCCCAGGCCATCCTACAAATGCTGGCCAGATGGGGCCTCACTCGCTTTTCAATGAACTGGCAGCAGCCAGAGCTGCGGCAGCAATTTGATCAGGTCACTCGCTGGGGTTACGAGGTCAACATCTACAACGTGCCCGACCTGGAAACATTTTTGCAGGCAGTACTGTTGCTTCCACGCTCTGTCACCTCCGACTTTAACTTTCCCCAATGGTCCTATTTCGGCCGGGGCTCCGGCCAAAACCATAAATACTTCACTTATTAGCCGCGCCAGGTGACAGTCACCTCCCAGGTGACTGTCACCTCACCCCCCAGGTGACCGTCACCTCACCTCCCAGGTGACTGTCACCTCACCCCCCAGGTGACCGTCACCTCTCCTCCACCTCCCCTTCAGCTACGGAGTCATGGTATAATTCGTCCCAGGTGACTGTCACCTGTTCACTAGAGGACCACATGCCCTACGCCCGAAAAGACACCATCACCTGGGAAGCCGGCCGCTACTACCACTTCTACAATCGCGGCGCCCGCCAGTTGACCATTTTCCGCGAGGAAACCAACTACCTCTTCGTGCTCTCGCGCCTCAAGAAATACCGGCGCGAACTCAACATCGCCATCATCGTCTATTGCCTCTTGCCCAACCATTACCACTTCCTCGTGCGGCAAGACGGCGACCAACCGGCCGGGCTACTGCCGCAACGAGTTTTCAACAGCTACTCCAAAGCCTACAACAATCACTACAACCACAGCGGCACGCTGTTTGAGCATCGCTTTGAGGCCCGGCCGGTAGACAGCGAGCGCTACCTGCGCCACCTCTGCCGCTACATCCACGCCAACCCGGCCAAACACGGCCTCGTCCAGCGGCCGGAAGAATGGCCCTATTCCAATTACCCGGATTGGCTTGGCCAGCGCAACGGCACGCTCGTTGACCGCCAATTCGTGGCCGATTTCTTTCCCGACCCGGCTGCTTACCAGGAATTCGTGACCGATTACCTGATCGAGCGAACCCTGATAGATGAGCTGAAATACCTGGAAGACTAAGTGACCAGGTGACAGTCACCTCCCAGGTGACTGTCACCTCACCCTTCACCTTGTCATGACCCTCTCCCCCCACGACCGCCAGACCACCCTCGACCGCCTCCTGGCCGCCCTGCAAACCGACAACCGCATCGCCGGCGCCCTCCTCGTCGGCTCGGCCGCCACCGGCTTTAATGACGACCTTTCCGACATTGACCTCTCCGTCGTCGTCGCCCAAGAGGCCCAGGTAACGGCCGTCTTCCACGACTGGCAACAACGCATCCCCACCCTCTTCCCCGTCATCCACAGCTTCGAGGCCACCTACGGCCCCAACAACTTCCTCGTCGCCTTCTGGCTGGAAACCTTTCTCGAACTAGACCTCGGCTTCTTATGCCTGGCCAACCTCGTCGCCAAACGAGACCGCTGGCAGGTCGCCTTCGACCGCTCCGGCCGGATTGAGAGCCTCATGCGCGCCAGTTGGGCCGGCCGCCCCGCCCCCGACGTTCAGGCCCTCTACCTGGCCACCCTCGACTCCCTCTGGCACTACGCCGGCCACGTGGCCATCAGCGTCCAGCGCCGCCACTTCTGGCGCGCCCTGCACTACCTCGACGAAATCAGGGACCGGACCATCACCCTGGCCGGCCTGCGCCGCCAACTCGACACCCGCCACTTCCGCCAGGTAGACCGCCTCCCGCCCGAACTACTCGCCCGGCTCGAACAAACCCTTATCTCCCAGGTGACGGCCGGCCTCACCAGGTAACCAGGTGACAGTCACCTCCCAGGTGACTGTCACCTATGTCACGAACTCGTGGTATAATCCACCCCCAGGTGACAGTCACCTCCCAGGTGACTGTCACCTATGGAGTGCTTGGAGGTGTCCATGTCTAGCGGGTTCCAGACCAACGACATTCAACTCACGGCCGCCGACCTCGGCCAGCTTGAAAACGCCGACCAGATCGTCCACTTCTTTGCCAGGCTGGGCTACGACGTAGACCGCGCGGCCGCCCTCGACCACGCCGCCCTGGGGCTGGACAGCGAAGAGCTGCGCCAGCAAATCCGCCGCATCCGGCTGGTGGGGGCCGATCCGGTGGACGGCGAAATCGCCATTTACCTGCTGGAAGTGCGCAGCGTCACCGTCCAGTTGCGCCAGGCCATCGCCCGCCGCTTCCGCGAACGGCCGGAAAGCGCCCTCCTCGTCCTGACCACCGATTACGAAACGCTCGACTTCGTCCTGCTCGAAAAAGAGCGCGAAAAAAGCAAAAGCCGCGGCAGACCGTTCCGCCTGGTCATCCGGCCACGCCCGCTGACCGTTGACCGCCGCCGGCCGCGCCCCGTCGCCCTGCGCGTCCTCCAGCGCTTCACCTTCACCGAAGCCGACGGCGTTTACCAGTGGGACAAGCTGCGTTCGGCCTATACCCTGGCCGAGTGGAGCGAGCCATATTTCAACAACCGCGCCCTCTTTTCCGATTATTACCTGAAGGAGCGCCTCGCCGACCCCAAACTCACCCCGGCCTGGGACGAAGACGTCCGCCCCACCGGCCGGGAAGTGGCCCGCTTGCTGGCGGAGGCTCGCCGCCGCTACACCGGCCAGAAGGAAAACGCCGTCCGCCAGGGGCTGTTGGAACCGCTCTTTACGGCGCTGGGTTTTCAGTGGGCCAGGAATAAGGCCGGCGAGTCGGCCGCCGCAGAACCTGACTACCTGTTCTACGCCGGCCAGGAGCGAGACAAACCCATCGCCCTGGCCCTGACTTACGTCTGGAACCGCAACCTGGACGACCAGGACCCGGCCCGCGATCCGGACACACCGGAGGAAATCCCCGGCGCGCTCGTCGTCAGCGTCCTGGAGCAGGGCGACGTGCCCTGGGTCGTCGTCAGCAACGGCAAGTTGTGGCGGCTCTATTCGGCCACGGCCGACAACAAAGCCACCAACTACTACGAAATAGACCTCGAAGAAGCCCTGGCGGCCCCCGATCAGGTCACCGCCCTCAAATATTGGTGGCTCTTCTTCCGCCGCCCGGCCTTCACCGGCTTCCTCGACGACCTGCGCCGCCAATCGGCCGACTACGCCAAAGGGCTGGGTGAACGGCTCAAGGATCGGACCTTTGAGGAAATCTTCCCCCACTTTGCCGCCGGCTTTATCGGTGACATTCGCCGCCAGGTAGGCCAGCAGCGGGCCGACTTTGACGAAGAGGCGCTGCAGATGGTCTACGAAGGCACGCTGACTTTCCTTTACCGGCTGATGTTCGTGCTTTATGCCGAAAGCCTGGAGCTGCTGCCGCTCAACGAAGAACGAGGCTACCGCCAGGAGAGCCTTTACCGCTTGAAGCGGGAAATTGCCGAAGCGGCCGGAACGATCCTGGACGAGGCCCCAGCGCGGCTCAAGGCGCAGTACACCACCACCTCGACCGCGCTCTACGAGCGGCTAGAGAGGCTTTTTGAGCTGATTGACAGCGGGGCCGAGGCGCTTAATTTGCCGACCTACAACGGCGGTCTCTTCAGCCAGGTCAGCGAGAGCGGCGAGTTCCTGGCCGATTACGCCATCCCCGACCAGTCCCTGGCCTTAGGGCTGGACCGCCTCTGCCGCGACGTGGACGACAAGACCCAGGCCCTGGTCTTTATTGACTACAAATCCCTCGGCGTGCGCCATTTAGGCTCCATCTACGAAGGGTTATTGGAGTTCAAGCTGCGCATCGCTGGGGAGAAGCTGGCCGTCGTCAAGGAAAAGGGCAAGGAAAAAGTTGTGCCCTACCAGGAGGCCAAAGGCAAAATCTACGCCACCCTGGAAAAGGGCGACGTTTACCTGGAGAACGACAAGAAAGAACGCAAGGCCACCGGCAGCTATTACACCCCCGATTACATCGTCAAGTACATCGTCGAGCATACCGCCGGGCCGGTGCTGGAACGAAAATTTGAGGAACTGGCCCCCCGGCTGCGCCTGGCGCAGCGGCAGTTCCGCCAGCACCGCGATAGGGTCAAGGCCCGCGGCGGCGACCAGCCGGCCGGACTATTGTGGAACACGCCGGAGATGCAAGCCCTGGCCGACGACTGCCTTAACGTCCGCGTCCTGGACCCGGCCGCGGGCAGCGGCCATTTCCTGGTCGAGGCGGTGGACTTCATCTCCAACCGGCTGATTACCTTCCTCAACGCCTGGAGCGAAAACCCGGTCTGGGGTATGCTGGAGCAGATTCGCGATG
Source organism: Chloroflexota bacterium (assembly GCA_022616275.1). Classification (GTDB taxonomy): domain Bacteria; phylum Chloroflexota; class Anaerolineae; order Promineifilales; family Promineifilaceae. Next base: position 41,836 of record JAKEFB010000125.1, on the reverse strand, counting down.
ACATCGTCGTCGAGATGGAGCGGCAAGGCGTGACCATTGACACCGCCCGGCTGACCCGCGTCGCCCTCCTCAAGCGGGCCGTCCTCAAGCGCTGCGTCTACGGCGTGGACCTGAACGAGATGGCCGTCGAGCTGGCCAAGGTCTCGCTGTGGCTGGACGCCTTCACCCTGGGCGCGCCGCTCAGCTTCCTCGACCACCACCTCAAGCACGGCAACAGCCTGATTGGAGCGCGAATTAAGGAGGTGGAGGAAGCGGTCGAGGGCACGGCCGAAAAGGCGGTCCAGTTGAGCCTCTTTAGCGGCGGGCCGTTCACCGGCCTCAGCCTGGCCACCGACCTGATGCGCCGGGTCAGCACTCTCAGCGACAACACCGTGTCCCAGGTCCAGGAGAGCCAGGCCGCCTACCGTGACGCCGGCGACCACCTGGCCTATTATAAGCGGGTGCTGGACGTCTATACCAGCCGCTGGTTTGGCAACGCCCCCGGCAAAAAAGCAGACCCGGCGGTGCTGTTTCTGCGCCACAACGACACCCGCAACTGGCTCAAAAACCCCCACGGCCGCCCTCCGGAGGTGGCCCAATTTGACGCCCCGCAGGTGGCCGAAACGGCGCTGCAAGCGGCCGAGGACAAACGCTTTTTCCATTGGGAATTGGAATTCCCGGAAGTCTTCTTTGCCCCCGGCCGGCCGGGCGGACAGGATGTGCAGTTGCTTGAGTGGGGTGGATTTGATGCTATTATAGGAAATCCGCCTTATGGAGCTGACTTTGGAGAGAACGACAAGCCTTATTTCTCTGAAAATTATATTAGTTTTCAACTTGATTTTGATAGCTACATATTCTTCCTCGAAAAACTCTGGCAAATACTCCGCTCGCATGGGTTGCTTTCATACATAGTTCCAGAAGTATGGTTGCGCCTCGAAACCAATGAAAATTTAAGAAGATTAATTCTATCTAGGGCTACTCTAAATAGTCTCTGGGTCACTGGACGAGTGTTCGCTGAGGCTGTTGTTTATACTTGTGTTCCCATATTTTCTAATCAAGCTCCAAGTTCTGAAAGCGAGACGAAAGTAACACTTGACCACAGTATTAACACTCTAAATGTAAAGCCCCACTATCGCATTCCTCAGGCCTCTTGGTTGAAAAACGCTTATGCCCGCATTGAATATCTCATGACACCCGAGTTAGATGATTTGCTTAGCAAAATCATGTCTAAATCGCAAACCCTTGCTGTTTGTTGTGACATCGCGCAAGGTTTGACAGCTTACGACAAATACAGAGGGCAAGATGAAAAGCTCATCAGGAGTCGGGCATTTCATTCAGCTCACCAGAAAGACGAAACATTCAAGAAGTGGTTAGAAGGTGGAGATGTAGCAAGGTATGAATTAGACTGGTCAGGCAAATGGATAAGCTATGGCCCTTGGTTAGCTGCTCCACGTGACCCCAAATACTTTTATGGTGAGAGACTCTTGTTTAGGGAAGTACCAGGATCTAACCACCGAATTCAAACACAGTTAACCAATGAAGAGTTCTACTATGGGCATAGCATAATTCCATGCCTGTCAAAGGTATCCATGCCTTATGATTTGCGATTCATTTTAGCCGTGATTAATTCCTATCTAATTTCTTTCTATAGCCGAATTAAGCTGCCTAATTTTGCGAAGAACACTTTCCCAAAACTTAACCCTTCAGATGTTCAATCATTACCAATTCCCAAGGTTGAATTTAACACTAATGATGAACAACGTTCTACGATAGGTAAGGAAATAAAAGCTCATTATAAAAACCATGATTTAGTATGGCTAATCGGATTAGCTCGGGAGGCAACCCAAAATGGTCGGACCGATATTATTCATGATGAACTGGCTTTTTTAGCTGTGCAAATGATCGAGTTTAATAAACAAAAACAAGCCGAAATTAAACATTTCCTAAACTGGCTGGAAGGCGTGTTAAGCATCCGTCCGCGTGAGGACAAATTCGGCGTCAAGGCACTAACCGGCTACAGTGTCATTCAAAACTATCCAGGCGATTATCAAAAGGGGGAGGCAGAGTTACCCTGGGAAGAGTTTTATTATCGCTTACACCAAAATCGTAACCGCCTCGGTGTAAACCTGGTCAAGATTCAAGGGCAAATCCAGGCTGAGTACGAAAAGTCGCTGGCCGTCCTGCGGCCCATCAAGCAGCAGTTGGCCGCCACCGACGCCCTCATTGACCAGATCGTCTACCAGCTCTACGGCCTGACGGATGAGGAGATCGAGCTGATCGAGCGGCCGGCCTACGAGCAGGCCCTGGCCGAAGCCAAAGAAAAGGCCCTCCAGGACGAGGAGCTGCAAAAAGATCCCGACGCCGCCCTGGAGGTCATCGCCGCCGGGGTGCTGCCGGCCGCCCAAAGGCTGCAAAGCCGGGTCAACGTCAGCCCCGAAGAGGAGCGGCTGAACGCCGCGCTGCCCGGCTGGCGCCTCTTTGCCGGCGACGTGCCCACCTTCCTGCTGACCGGCGAATACAACATTGCCCACCTGCCCGGCCACCTGGACTTCTCGACCAGCGTCATCGCCTACGCCAAAGCGGTGGAGACGGCCCTCATGCAGCGCCTCTTCCTGCCCTTCCGCGAGGAATCGGGCTATGGCGACGGCGACTGCCACAACGCTTTCCTGCAGCAATTTATGCGCCGCGAAAGGCATTTAACCCTGGGCAGCTTCCCCATTATCATGGCCAGCAGTAGAGAAAGCGCCTTACGCCGCTTCACCGAGGCCCGCTTCACCCGCGCCGCTGAAACCATCTTTGGCGATGATGGCGTCTTGGGCCAGCTCAACGACAATACCACTATTGCCCTGCGCAACAAGGCAGCCCACAGCGAAGCCCTTAGCCGCGCTGAAGCCCAGCAGGCCCGCGCCTGGGCGCTCAATGTTTTGCGACATCTCTAAGGTGACAGTCACCTCCAAGGTGACTGTCACCTGACCTCTGGAGGCCAGCCTATGACCAATAACGTACCCGTCGTCCACGTCGTCCGCGCTGACGGCGGCCGCTACGCCCAGGATTTTCTGAGCGGTGGCTACATTGGTATTGGCTTCATAGCTAAGAACTTGAGCCAGATCGAGGATAAGGACGCTCTTCGTATCCTCTATCAGGCCGAACATTCCTCTGCTTCGCCCTTGCGTGTAGGTCAAAACGTGGGGCAAATCTGGCGTTTTCTAAAAGAGGTCGAGGTTGATACCTATGTCATCACCCCTACCGAAGATAATGACAGCCTCATGGTCGGCCGTATCACCGGCCCGTACACGTATATTACGAATCCAACAGGCTCCCACTTTCACCATCGCAAGCCGGTGACCTGGTTTGACGAACCACTCCTGCGCAACACGCTTTCGATACCAGCCCAGAATACTTTGCGTTCAACGCTCGCCGTCTTTCGGGTTCCTCAGTACGAGGAAATACTTTCTCCCTATAAAGTGTCGTTGCCGCGAGAAGCACGAAAAACGATGGTAACAGAAGAAGCCATTACCCGGCTCATTCTCGACCGGCTTCTAGAACTCTCGGCCGATGAGTTTGAAATATTCGTTACCGAACTACTAACGGCTATTCGCTTTGAAGCCAAGCACGTAGGTAAGTCCGGTGATGGAGGCGTTGACGTGGAGGGGACACTACGCATCTACGAATTTGCGACTGTAGACCTGAAGGTGCAGGCTAAAAGGTACAAGAGCGGCAGGTACGTCAATCACAAGGACATTAAGGGTTTTCGCAGTAGCGTGGCGGAAAAGGCTCAGGCTGCCTTCGTGACGACGTCCGACTTCAACGGCAAAGCCCGCGAGGAGGCCGAAAAGCCAGACTTCAAGAGAATCGGCCTGATCAACGGCAATCAACTTGCCGGCATTCTCGTTGAAAACTATGATTCCCTCTCGGCCGGAATGAAAGAGAAGCTCAATTTGCAAAAGACCCTGATCCCGCTCGAATAAGGTGACAGTCACCTGGGAGGTGACTGTCACCTGTTGAGAGTAACCTATGCCCTACGCCCGAAAAGACACCATCACCTGGGAAGACGGCCGCTACTACCACTTCTACAATCGCGGCGCGCGGCAGTTGACCATTTTCCGCGAGGAAACCAACTACCTCTTCGTCCTCTCCCGCCTCAAGAAATACCGGCGCGAACTGAACGCGGCCATCATCGTTTATTGCCTGTTGCCCAACCATTACCACTTCCTGGTGCGGCAGGACGGCGACCACCCGGCCGGGCTGCTGCCGCAGCGAGTTTTCAACAGCTACTCCAAAGCCTACAATAATCGCTATAATCACAGCGGCACGCTCTTTGAGCACCGCTTTGAGGCCCGGCCGGTAGACAGCGAGCGCTACCTGCGCCACCTCTGCCGCTACATTCACGCCAACCCGGCCAAACACGGCCTGGTCCAGCGGCCGGAAGAGTGGCCGTATTCCAATTACCCGGAGTGGCTGGGCGAACGGGACGGCACGCTCGTTGACCGCCAATTCGTGGCCGATTTCTTTCCCGACCCGGCCGCTTACCAGGAATTCGTGAATGATTACCTGATCGAGCGAACCTTGATTGATGAGTTGAAGTATCTGGAGGATTAGGTAGGACTTAGGTGACAGTCACCTCCCCGGTGACTGTCACCTGATTCACTCAACATGCGCATACCCTACGTCATAGACAACGTCAACAACCGGTTGGCCGACGTCCTGAACGCCCTGCTGCAAAGCCAGGCCGGGCAACAACTCGACATTGCCACGGCCTACTTCAGCATTCGCGGCTTCCAGCAGCTACGCCACACCCTGCCGGCCGTGCGCCGCCTGCGCCTGCTGCTGGGCGACGATCCCAAGACGGCCGAGCGGGTCGGGCTGCGGCCGGATGCGGCCGACTTCTTGCGCCACGAACTGAACGCCGAGCCGCTACGCGCCGAGACGCAGCAATTGGTCGAGGAACTCGTCCGCTTTCTGCGCCGCGACGACGTCGAAGTGCGCCTCTACCTGGGGCATGCTCCCGGCGAGAGCGGCCGGCGCCGCTTCCTGCACGCCAAATGCTACCTCTTTTACGGCGGCCACGACGATCAAGCCGGCCCCTTTGACTACCTCAATCCGCTGGTCGGCATCGCCGGCAGCAGCAACTTCACTGGGCCGGGGCTGACCACCAACCGCGAACTCAACCTCGTTCACAAGACGCTGCTGGCGGCCGAGGAGATCGAGGACGTCGAAGCCCGGGCCGAAGTCAGCCACCACGCCCAGGAGCAGGTGAGTGGCTCCATTTCGGCCGGCGCCCAGCGCCTGCTCAAAAGCGAAGTCGGCGCGCGGGCCATCATGGAGCTGGCCCACTGGTACGACGATCAATGGCAGCAGGCCGTCGGGTTCAAAGAAGAGTTGATTGAACTGCTGGAGAACTCCAAGTTTGGCGGCCGGGAATACACGCCCTACGAAATTTACATGAAGGCCTTGTACGAATATTTCCGCGACGATCTGGCCGCCGATCTGAGCCCGGTGGGCACCCGCTCGGCCGTCGAGTTGACCGAGTTCCAGGAAGACGCAGTCAAAAAAGCGCGGCGCATCCTGGCCCGCTACGACGGCGTCCTCGTCGCCGATTCGGTCGGGCTGGGCAAGACCTGGATCGGCAAGAAGTTGCTCGAAGACACCGCCTACCACCAGCGGCAAAAGGCGGTTGTCATTTGCCCGGCCTCGTTGCGCCGGCTGTGGCAGACGGAGCTGCACAGCGCCTCTATTGCTGCCCAGATCGTTTCCCAGGAACAGTTGGGCATTGACGACTTTACCGGCCGTGAATTCTACGACGCCGACATCTTCCTCATTGACGAGGCCCACAACTTCCGCAACCGGCAGACAAAGCGCTACCAGACGCTGGAGACGATCCTGGCCGCCAACGGCCGGCGCGGCCGGGCCGGCCAGCGCAAGAAGGTCATTTTGCTGACGGCCACGCCGATCAACAATAACATCTTCGACCTCTACAACCAGATTAACCTCTTTACCGGCAACGACCGCACTTACTTTGCCGCGGCCGGCATTGGCGACGTGTACAAATATTTCCTGGCCGCGCGGCGCGAGTCCATCGAGCAGGGCAGCATCCGCATCTTTAACCTGTTGGAAGAAGTGGTCGTGCGCCGCACCCGGCAATTTATCCGCCGCGCTTACCCGGAAGCGACGATTAGCGGCAAGCGCATTACCTGGCCGGAGCGGCAGTTGCGTACCGCCCGCTACGATCTGGAAGCGACTTACGAGGGCATTTACCGGCAGATCGTCAACCGCATTGAGGCCCTCAACCTGGCCCACTACAACCTGGAGTCGTACAAGTTGACCGCCTTTGCCCCGGACGAATTTGAACTCGGCCGGCAGGTGGCCCTGGTAGGCATTTTCAAAAGCCGCTTTCTGAAACGGCTGGAATCGAGTATTGACGCCTTCCGCATCTCCATCCGCCGGGCGTTGGAATTCGTCAAGACCTTCGCCGAGTACGTGCAGGACGGCGTCGTGCTGGACTCGGCTTCCTTTCACCAGGCCATGCGCCTGCTGGCGGCCGACGACGAGGACAGCGCCGACAACCTGCCCCAGTCGCGGGCCGGGCAATTTGACGAAGACGTCGCCGCCCGGGAAGTGATTGACGTCCTGCCCCGCCTGGACGCCGACCAATATGATCGGCGGCGGCTCTACCGGGCGCTCCAGGAAGATATCGAGGCCCTGACCGACGTCTGGTACAAGATTCGCGACATTGACTTTGCCCACGACGCCAAGCTGCAACAGTTTAAGCAGTTGCTGCAAACGGAATTGCCCGGCCAGAAGGCGCTGGTCTTTACCTATTACAAAGACACGGCCCGCTATCTTTATCGCGCCCTGACCAGCGACCAAAACGCTGCCTGGCGTGAAGCGATGGGCCAACCGACCATTCGACGGATTGACAGCGGCGCCGGCGTCAAGGATCGTGCCGGCCTGGTGGAACGCTTTGCCCCGGTGGCTAACGGCCGGCCGGAAATCAAGGACACGGACCAGGAAATTAACATCCTGGTTTCCACCGACGTTCTATCTGAAGGGCAAAACCTGCAAGATTGCGGCTATCTCATTAACTACGATCTGCACTGGAACCCAACGCGGATGGTGCAACGGGCCGGCCGCATTGACCGCCTGGGGTCGCCTTTTGACGTGTTGGCCATTTACAACATGTTCCCCGAAGCGGCGCTGGAGGAGCTGCTGGGGCTGGTAGCCAGCCTGACCTCCAAGATTGACGTGATCAACCAGACCGGCTTTCTCGATGCCAGCGTACTGGGCGAAGTGGTGACGCCGCGCGATTTTAACACGCTGCGCCGCATCGCCGACGAGGACAATTCGGTCATCGCCGAACAGGAATCGTTCCTGGAGCTGGCCAGCAGCGAAGCGTTGCTGGCCGAGTTGCAGCGCGTTTTGTTAACGGAAGCCGCCAGGTGGTTGACAGACCTGGACGACGGCATCCACTCCGGGCTGGAAAGGCGAGAGACAAAGGGCGTTTTCTTTTACTTCACTGCGCCCCATCCTGAAAATGGGCGCTCCCACTTCTGGCGCTACTACGATCTGGCGCGTCGCCAGATCACAGACAATCGCTACCAGATCACCCAAATCATCGCCTGCGGCCCGGAGACGCCGCGCTTCCCGCCACCCTACGACGAAGTAAACGTCTACGACATCCAGGAAAAGGTCATTGAAAACATTCTGGACGAGGTGATCCAGCAACAGGCCATAACGGCCGTAGACAAGCCGGTCGCCGAAGAACAAACGCTGGTGGCCCAGATTTTACGCGAGCAGTTGCAGAATTCGGCCTTTGACCGCCAGGAGATTCGCGAGTTGCGCCAATTCCTGAAACAGCCCTTGGTAGGCGCTTCTATCCAGTTATTACGAGACGCCTTGAGAGCCTACAGCGCCAATGGGGACGCGCGGCCGTTGATAGATACCACCCGCCAACTTTACGACCAACAAGCCGGCTTGCCACCTGAACCGGAAAACGGCAATCGTATGAAAGCCATCACCCGCGACGATCTGCACCTGGTCTGTTACGAGTACATCTACGCCTAAACCAGGTGACAGTCACCTCCCAGGTGACTGTCACCTGCACACGCATAAGGTACTTGTGATTATGGAAGACAGACTCCCCCCCGTACACCCTGGAGAGGTATTGCTGGAAGACTTTATGAAGCCGCTTGGCTTAAGCCGGTATCGTGTGGCCCACGATATTGGTGTGCCGCCTCTGCGGATTAGTCAGATAGTCAATGGAAAACGTTCAGTAACTGCTGACACCGCGCTGCGATTAGCACGGTATTTCGGCACCAGCCCTGATGTCTGGTTGCGTTTGCAGGCTCGATACGATCTCGAAGTAGCCGAGTTAGAATACGGCGCCCGCATCCAACGAGAAGTGCAAGTGTTAGACCGAAGCCGGTTAACATCAGCCACCCAAAATTGAGGGCGAAGTCGTTGGCGATCAACTGCTGTTGCGCCTCCCGGCCGGCGTCGAAACCACCATTCAAGTACGCGGCAACGAAATCCCGGCCGGCAACCAGCCCAGCGTAACTTCGGCGAATAACACGTCTGCCGAACTACCGGCCGGTCTGGCAACGGCCATTCCCCTATCCCTCGGGACTGGTCCTGCTGTCCGTTTCCCTGGCCGTGGCCACCGGCCGCCTGGAACAGAAAGTAGCTGAATACCCGGTGCTGTTTGCCCAAGAAGGGGAAACGCCCATGTTGTTGTATAATACCAATCATGCAGAATGACGATTACGAATTACGCGAGGAATATGATCTTTCTCAACTACCTGTCATGCCCAGAGGGCGCTATGACCCGGAACGTAGAAAGGGAAAGAATGTGGTCATCCTGGATCCGGATATAGCCCAGGCATTCCCTGACGACGATGCAGTCAACGACGCCTTGCGACTGGTATTGCAAATGGTACGTATTCCTCACAAAGCCAGTTAGTCCGCCTAAGCATAGGCAGGCCTTTTATCAATCCCCTAAGCTCGAAGGGTTCAATCAGGGATCATCCCCTCAAAATAGCTGTATGGAAAAAACAGCCCTGCCCCTATCATTCGCCTGATTTCCCCTTTAGAAGCCCACCGTAACTCGCTCACCTCCGGCCCCCCGGTTAGCGACCCCAATTCATCCCTGTGCAATGCCACCAGATAAACATCCTGTATGAGTTGCCCTGTCGTACACCGGTAGATTTTGCTCAACTGCGCCGCCTGCAACTCCAGCCCCACCTCCTCCCGCGTCTCCCGCAACGCCCCCGACAGGCTGTCCTCCCCCGCCTGGACGTGGCCCACCGTCGTCGCCCGAACCCCCGGCGCCTCCCCGACACCGGCCGCCCGCTTCTGAATCAAATAATCACCCCGCTCAGTCCTGATCCAGACATGCACCGCCAGATGAAAGTCACCCGCCTCCAACGCCTGGCCCCGGACAACCGTCCGCCCCGTCCTGGCCCCATTCTCGTCAACCACATCCCACCATTCCACAGCGTCCCAATCCTTTACCGCTTCACAACTTGCACACTATACCGGCTAACCCAAATCCAAAATCCAAAATCCAAAATCTAAAATCCCCTGGCCCATAGTACCCCCTACATCATGATCATACTCACCTTGTCACCCCCTCACCTTGTCACCCCCTCTCCCCTGCCCCCCTGCTCCCCAACAATCCGCAACACCCGGCCCAGAATGGCGCTGGCCTGCCGCAGCTCATCTTCCCCAATCTCCGCCCCCAGCCTGTTCGCCCACTCCCGCTGCGCCGCCTGGATCGTGCCCAGCGCGGCGCGACCCTCCGGCCTAAGCGCCAGCAATTGGGCGCGGCGGTGCTTGGGGTTCTCCTCATAAACGGCCAGCCCTTCCTCCACCAGCACGTTCGCCACCCGCTGCACGCTCTGCCGGGCCAGCCCCCAGCGGCGCGCGATCTGCGCCACCGTCAACGGTTTCTCCTCCACCGCCGCCAGCACCCGCCAGCGGGCGCTCGTCTGGCCGGCCGGCTCCGCCAGCGCGTCCCCCGCCGCCAGCAGCAGACCATCCAGCCGGAAGATCTGCACCACCAGCGCGCTAAAAGCGTCGCCCGCCGCCGTGCGCCCTGGCGCCTCGGCCGGCGTCGTGGGCTTATCTGCCTCTAACTTGACAGCATGCTGTCGTTGTGGTATCATATCTTGTGACATGACAGTATTCTGTCACATCTTGGATGAGCGCGCAAGCCTCGGTACCAGGCTACCGCCCGCCCACCACGATGAACGAAAAATTTTACAACCTTTGCGTCTTTGCGTCTTTGCGTCAAATTATTTTCAAAGGAGCTTTTCGATGTCCGATCTAACTAAACCCACCCAGACCCAAACCGTCCCTAACCGCTCTAATACCGCAATCCGGCCCTTCCGCATCCAGGTCCCCCAGGCCGACCTGGACGACCTCCGCCACCGCCTGGCCCGGACCCGCTGGCCGTCCGAGATTGCCGGCCTGGGCTGGGACCGTGGCGTCCCGCTTAACTACCTCAAGGAGCTGGCCGGCTATTGGGCCGACGCCTACGACTGGCGCGCCGCCGAGGCCGAACTCAACCAATACCCGCAGTTCATGACCGAGATCGACGGCGCCACCATCCACTTCCTGCACGTCCGCTCCCCTGAGGCCGGCGCCCTGCCGCTCATACTCACCCACGGCTGGCCGGGCTCCATCGTCGAGTTCCTGGACGTCATCGGTCCCCTGGCTGACCCCCGCTCGCACGGTGGCGACCCCGCCGACGCCTTCCACCTCGTCATCCCCTCCATGCCTAACTTCGCCTTCTCTGGCCCGACTGCCGGCGCCGGCTGGAACGCCGGGCGGATCGCCGCCGCCTTCGTCGAGTTGATGCGCCGCCTGGGCTACGAGCGTTACGGCGCCCAGGGCGGCGACTTCGGCGCCTTCGTCTCCCCGGCCATCGGCAAAGCCGATAAGGACCACGTCGTCGGCGTCCACGTCAACGCCGCCACCTACGGCTTCATCCCCTGGGGCGAAGTTTCCGAGGACGAACTCGCCACCTTCACCGACGTCGAGAAGGCCCGCCTGGCCCGGCTAAAGGCCTACTACGACGATGGCAGCGGCTACTTCCAGATCCAGGCCACCCGCCCCCAGACCATCGCCTATGCCCTCAACGACTCGCCGGCCGGCCAACTGGCCTGGATCGTCGAAAAGTTCAAAGAATGGACCTTCCCCTCGTCCGCCCTGCCCGAGCAGGCCATCAGCCGCGACCGGATGCTGACCAACGCCACCATCTACTGGCTGACCGGGACCGGCGCCTCCTCGGCCCACATCTACTACGAGAGCATGCATTCGCCATCGTGGGACTCGACCCCACCAACCACCCCGACCGGCGTGGCCGCATTCGCCGAAGACGTCGCCATCCGCCGCTACGGCGAGCAGGCCAACAACATCGTCCACTGGTCCGACTTCGACCGCGGCGGCCACTTCGCCGCCATGGAGGTCCCTGACCTGTTCGTCGGCGACGTGCGCGCCTTCTTCAGGAAACTGCGCTGAGTGGTGAATTGATAACCTCCCCGAGGTTTGGCCCAGAGGTTGGCGCCAGGCATTAACCTCCGGGAGGTTTTTCCCGGCGACCGCGGCCCTTATCCGGCGCAGGGATCGGCTACCAGGGGTAGCTCCGCCACTGCCTCGAAAGAAACGGCCTGGCCTGTGACAGAATCAACAATGTCGAAGACGACAACGTCACCGCCGCCACCGCCGTCACCCACCGGCCGCCCCTGCGCCCGGCTGTCGCCCACTTCCTGCCATAACCCGTTTATTTGCTGGTAGCGTGTGCCATAAACGACCACGGCCGCTTTCCCGGCCAGGCACAGCGTTGTACCGCTTTCGACCACAATGCGGGCGTCGCTATCCAGTTGGATGGTGCCCACGGCCGGGCCGTCGTTCAAGACCAGCAGGTCGGCCGAGAATTCGTCTAACTGCCCGTCGCCATCGGTGTCCACCTGGGCCGCCGGAGCCATGATCCCGGCCACATACTCGCGTTGCCATTCGCCGGTTACCGGAAATACATAGAGCGTGTTGGTGCCTTTGACTGAGACGACGAGTGCATTATTATCCGGAACAAATCCAATTTGTTCGGCTTCCACCTGGACGTTGCCTGTTTCCAGCCATTGCCCGTTCAACTGCCGGTAATGGACTCCGTCCAGCACGGCCTTCTCTTCACTGGTCGTCCACACCACCCGGCCGCTCTGCACCTCAATCTTGCTGTCGCTGTCCAGGAAGAGCACGCCGCTGGCGGTGCCATCACTGTTTACCGCCAATTGGGCCGAAAATAAATCAAGGCTGCCATCGCCGTCGGTGTCAATTCGTTGCGGGGCGGCGTAGATAAAGATCAGTTGCAGGCCGATAGCCTGGGCTGGCCGGACCAGCAACAGGGCCACGAACACAGCCAGGATGCTAAGCCACACAACCGGTTGCGTCCGGTTAGCCTTGATAGGGGTATTCTCTTGAAACATGATTGGTTCTCCTTGCGAAATGAATAAGATAGATACCATTCGTATCCTCGCCAGGAGTGTAACCATCCATCGTTTCAAGCTCGTTTCAACATCGTTGCCTGCCAGGCCCCTTGGGTCATAGTACCCCCCTATATATGATCATGATCTCCTTGCGCATCTTGCGCATCTTGACAACAATCTTTTCTTCACCCTATCCCCCTCACCTTGTCACCCCCTCACCTTGTCACCTCCTCTCCCCCTCTCCCCCTCTCCTTGTCCCCTTGTCTCCTTATCAAGTACAACTACCACCCGTCCATCCCCACCCACCCCTACCACTCACTATAACGATTAACTCAAAATCCCCGAACGCTTGTAATACCTGTACCAACTTGTGTGCGTTCAGGGCATGTGTGGCAATAAAAATGTCGAGGTCCAATATCGGCCGCTGGTAACCGTGAAACGCGACTGCATGGCCTCCGATGACGAGATATTCCACCTCCGTGTGTCCTTTAGCTCACTATATTTCAACATGATCCCTTCTTTCTTCTGCTCTGGCAGCACTGTCCCACCCAAAAGTGCCCGCTGGTAAATCATCTGGTCGTTGATTCTCGACCTTCTTCCGGCGCGACAATTTCCGGCATATTATCTCACCTTATTCTACAATATGCGTTTGGTAATCCCCAAGGATATACTACTATCCCAACCCCTGCCGGGAATTCCCATTTTCAGCCGGTCAATTCCATTGACCCGGTTTCGGTAACCATGAAGAGAAGGCGTATCCCCATTCTGTCCATCGCCATCCTATCGGCACTGGCCTTGCTGTCCCTTTCCCTGGCTGTGGCCGCCGGCCGGGCTGGCGACGGCCAGGGCAGCGGGCAAAACGACGCTCAGACGCCAGCCGGCCCTGCTGCCCGGCCGGCCGGCGACTATACTCTCATAGACTCCACCGAGCCGGGCGGCCCCCTTTACAGTTGGGTCGAAATCAGCGGCACCGGCGCTCCCCATGCCCTGCCCGATGATTCCCTCTCTGGGCCGGCCGGCCTGGGCTTCACCTTTAACTTCTACAGCAACACCTACACCGGGACCTTCCTGGCCTCCGACGGTTACCTCTGGTTTGACGACGGCGCGTCCCACGTCAGCGATCCCAGCAACGACTGTCCCTTGCCCAATGCCCTGGGCAACGAAAATTTCATCGCCGCCGTCTGGGACGACCTTGACGGCCAGCAGAATTTACCCTACGGCGTCGGCTATACCCAGCCCTTCAACGCTGGCGCCTGTCCCTATCCCGGGTATAGTGGCGCTTGTTTCGTCGCCGAATGGCGCGGCGTCTGGCACGACGGCACGGCCGACGACCTGACTTTTGAGATCATTCTCTTTGACGACCACAACTTCCTCGTCCAGTTACAGGATGCCGGTAACGAAGCCGGCTCAGCCTCGACCATCGGCATTGAAGATGCTACCGCCGCCAACGGCTTGACCTACGCCTGCGACCTCGAAGACTCCATCGCCGCCAACCTGGCCATCCTCTTTCGTTACCAGGCCCCGGCCCCCAGCTTTGCCGGCGCTCAGCTTCGCGGCCCCGGCCTGGTGGCCGCCGGCGAGGCCCTCACCTACACCCTGCGCTTCACCAACTCCGGCTCCCTCTCGTCCACCAACACCGTCCTCACCGATCCCCTTCCGGCCGGAACAACCTATAGTCCCGGCTCTCTCTTTTGCGCCGGCGGCAACGGCGCCTGCACCTACGACAGCCTCAACAACGCCGTCGGCTGGGCCGGCGGCCTGGCCGTCGCCGAAACCGTGACCGTCTCCTTTGCTGTAGACGTCGCCGCCGGCTGCGGCGCGGTCATTACCAACACCGCCACCTTGGCCGACCCCGCCGCCGGCCCGCCCTACACCCTCCAGCACCTGGCCGAGCGCTGGGACACCGTCCTCTTCTATGACTTTGAGGCCGGTAACGGCGGCTTCCTGGCCAACACCCCGCCCGGCGAGTGGGCCTGGGGCGCTCCCCTCCCGGTCGCTGGTGGCCCGCCGGCCGCCTACTCCGGCGCCAGGCTGTGGGCCACCAACCTGGCCGGCCCCATTCCCGCCGAGCCGTCCACCCACCTCTTGACCAAAACCATTACCCTGCCGCCCCTCACCCAGGCCGCCCTCCGCTGGTGGGACTGGTGGGACGAAGACGGCCAGGATGAAGGCCGCGTCCTCCTCAACGGCACGGAGGTCTACTTCATAGACGCTGACCAGCTTGCCTGGCAGCAGCACAGCCTGGACCTCTTGTCCTGGCAAAACCAGCCGGCCACCATCCGCTTCCACTACCTGGCCGGCGGCGTCGGTCCTGGCGGCGCTGGCTGGTACCTGGACGACGTGGCCGTCGTCGGCTGCTATCCCCCCGGCGCCCTCGATTTCAGCGCCTCCACTAAAACGGCCCCGGCCGCCATCCCTTCCGGCTCAACCCTGACCTACACCATCTCCATTCACAACAGCGGCCTGGCCCCGGCCGCCGGCGCAACCCTGCTCGACCCGCTGCCGGCCGGCGCTGTCTACGTCCCCGGCAGCGCCAGCGGCGGCGCCACCTACAACCCCGGCCTCAACCGGGTCGAATGGCTGGGCGACGTTGCCGCTGGGAGTTCAGTCACCGTCTCCTTTCTCGTCACGGCCACCCTGCCGGCTGGCCTGCTCACCAACACCGCCGCCGTCGGCCACCCCCTGGCAGCCACCACCATCGTCACTGCCGCCACCACCGTCCTCCCGGCCGCCTATCCCGACGTAGCCCTGGCCCCGGCCGCCCTGCAAAGCACCCAATACGCCAACCAGCTTCTCACCCACACCCTGGCCATCAGCAACACCGGCAACGCCACCCTGCACTGGACCATCGGCGAAGCCCCGGCCAACTGCGCCGCGCCCGGTTCGCTCCCCTGGGCCGGCGCTTCGCCTGCCTCCGGGACAACAGCCCCGGCCGGCGGCAGCCTGGTGGCCGTCCTTTTCGATTCCATCGGCCTGGCCCCCGGCCCTTACACCGGTTCGCTCTGCCTCTTTAGCGACGACCCCGACGAGGGCCAGCTTACCGTGCCGCTCACCCTCACCGTCGAGGCCGCCGCCGACATCGCCGTCAGCCCGCCGGCTCTCTCCGCCACCCAGCCCGCCAACACCACCGTGACCCAGACCTTCCAGATCGGCAACGGCGGCGATAGCCCCCTGCACTGGACCATTGACGAAGAAACATCCGCTGCCTCCCCCGTCCCCTGCAACCCGGCCGCCGTCCCCTGGGCCGCTGCCAGCCCCGCCGCTGGCATCACGCTGCCGGGCGACACCACCCTCGTAAACGTTACCTTTGACTCAACCGGGCTGGCCCCCGGCGCCTACACCGCCGCCTTGTGCCTGACCAGCGACGACCCGGACGAGCCAACCGTCCGCCTGCCCCTGGCCTTAACCGTTACCGCCGCCCCCGCCGCGGCCGTGAATCCGGCCGCGCTGGCCAGTACCCAGCCGCCGGACACAACCGTGACCGCCACCCTGACCCTGAGCAACACCGGCGCCGTTAACCTGAACTGGACCATCACCACAGATTCCGGCGGCGACTGCCTCTCGCCGGACAACAACTTACCCTGGGTCGGCGTCTCCCCCATCGCTGGCGTGACGGCCCCCGCCTCGGCCAGCCAGGTAGTCGTCACTTTTAATTCGACTGGCCTGGCGCCAGGGGTGTACACTGGTGTGCTGTGCATCAACACCGACGACCCCATCAATCCGATAATAGCCGTACCGCTGACCCTGGTAGTGAGCAGCCGCACCATCTACCTTCCTATCGTTAAAACGTGAACCACCAACTCGTCCACACCAACGGCCTCACCCTCCACGTCGTCCAGGACGGCCCCCCGGCCGGGCCCCTCGTCCTGCTCCTCCACGGCTTTCCCGACTTCTGGTACGGCTGGCGCCATCAAATCCCCGCCCTGGCCGCCGCCGGCTACCATGTCTGGGCCCCCGACCAGCGCGGCTACAACCTCAGCAGCAAGCCTCGAGGCATCGCCGCCTACAACCTCGACGAACTGGCCGCCGACGTGATCGGTCTCATACACGCCGCCGGCCGCGACAGAGCCATTGTCATTGGCCACGACTGGGGCGCTGCCGTCGCCTGGTGGCTGGCCCGCACCTTTCCCCAGCGGCTGGAGCGACTCGTCATCCTCAACGTCCCCCACGGCGCCGTCATGCGCCGGCGTCTACGCCGGGACCCGGCCCAGCGCCGCCGCAGCCGCTACATCTTCTTCTTTCAACTCCCCTGGCTCCCGGAAGCAGTTTTGCGTTGGCATAACTGGTGGACCCTGGTGCGGGGGATGCGGCTCAGCAGCCACCCGGGGACCTTCAGTGCGGCCGACCTCGACCACTACCGCCACGCCTGGTCTCAGCCCGGCGCCATCACCGCCATGATCAACTGGTATCGCGCCGCCGTGCGCGCCCAGCCTCGCCGCCAACGCAGCCTGCGCGTTTCCACCCCCACGCTCATCATCTGGGGCACGGAAGACGTCGCCCTCGAGGCCGGTATGGCCCACGAAAGCCTCGCCCTCTGCGACGCCGGCCAACTCGTCTATCTCCAGGGCGCCAGCCATTGGGTCCAGCACGAAGAGCCAACCCAAGTCAACCACCTCATAACCCAATTCCTGGCCACCTAGCATCACTCCACTCCCAGCACCGCCCCCTCCTTCACCTTGTCACCCTGTCACCCCCTCCCCTTGTCTCCTTGTCCCCTTGTCTCCCTCCCGTAACCCCATTGCCACCAGGTTGTTCTTGTTTTGCCATCATTTTTTGCTATGATGTTAATGCATTTTTCCTACGCCCTATGTTTCTGTCCTCGCCCTCATTAGGATAGAGTAGCGCAACCAATAGCGACGGGTGGACGAAAACTTAGACCCGGAAATTCCCACGAACCATCAAGGCGCGGTCTATTACCTGCTCTTTTGCCTGTGGCTTGGCGGCGTATGAGTGCGCCCCCGTATCGTCTGGCTAACCCAGACGATACGGGGGCGCGTTTTTTTTGCCACCACCAACCACCTGCTCAGGCCCGGCCGGCCGCTTATCATTCATCAATTTCGACCAGAGACCACCCGGGCTAAGACTCGCCACAAATAAAAAAGCTTACAGCTTACAGCTTACAGCTTATAGCTTATAGCTATTTACCAAAGACGAAAGGAGAGAATCAATGTACCGTAAACCTTTCCGGCTAGCGTTCTTTTTAGCATTTCTTTTACTCGTTGCCATCACCATCCCCGTGTTTGGCCAGGTGAACGGCGGCGCGGGCATCGCCGTCCGCGGCGACAGAGGCCCTCGTCCGGTGCTAGACGAGGACACCGTCGCCCAGCCGCCCCCTGTCCTGGGACAGGATAGCCCGGCGGCGATCCCAGATCAATATATCGTCGTATTCAATAAAGGGACGGCCGATGCGCTTGAAACCGACGTTGTAGACACAGTCAGGAATCTCGGTGGCACCGTCCACTATACTTACTCTTCTGCTTTAGAAGGCTTTGCTGCCACCATGCCCGCCGCCGCCCTCGAAACCATCCAAAAAGACCTGAACATCGCTTACATCGAGGCTGACCAAACCATCTCTCTCACCGATACCCAGCTCAACGCCACCTGGGGCCTCGACCGGGTTGACCAGCGCGATCTGCCGCTGAACACCACCTACGTCTATAATCAGACCGGGGCGGGCGTCACCGCTTACATCATTGACACCGGCATCCGCCGCACGCATACGCAATTCGGCGGCCGGGCCTTGCACGGTTACACCGCCATCAACGACGGCAACGGTTCCAATGACTGCAACGGTCATGGCACCCACGTCTCCGGCACCGTTGGCGGAACGACCTACGGCGTGGCCAAGCAGGTCACCTTATACGCCGTGCGCGTCCTCAACTGCAGTGGCTCGGGCACGAACTCCGGGGTTATTGCCGGTGTAGATTGGGTGACGGGACATCACACCGGCTCCAATCCGGCCGTGGCTAACATGAGCCTGGGCGGCGGCGCTTCAACGGCCCTGGACACCGCCGTCAACAACTCCATCAATGACGGCGTAACTTACGCCATTGCCGCCGGTAACAGCAACGCCAACGCCTGCAACTACTCACCGGCCCGTGTGGCCGCCGCCATCACCGTCGGCTCGACCACCTCCTCTGACGCCCGTTCTTCTTTCTCCAACTATGGCACTTGCCTGGACATCTTCGCCCCTGGTTCCAGCATTACCAGCGCCTGGTACACCAGCGATTCCGCTACCAACACTATCAGCGGCACTTCGATGGCCACCCCCCACGTCGCCGGCGGCGCTGCTCTTTACCTGCAAACCAACCCCGGCGCCTCACCCTCCACCGTCCGCAATGCCATCGTCAACAACGCCACCAGCGGCCGTCTCTCCAGTATTGGCAGCGGCTCGCCCAACCTGCTCCTATACACCATCTTCGGTGGCAGCCCGCCGCCCCCCAATCCCACGCCCACGCCGCCACCCAACCCGGCCCCCTGCACCAACTGTGAACATTACACCGGTTCCTTGAGCGGAACGGGCGACTACGATTACCATCCCAACGGCACCTACTATTACAGCGGCTCTGGCAACCACCAGGGCTGGCTGCAAGGCCCGGCCGGTACCGATTTCGACCTCTACCTCTGGAAGTGGAACGGCTTCTCCTGGGTTACAGTAGCCCAGTCCATTAGCTCCTCCTCCAGCGAGTACATCAGCTACAACGGTACGTCTGGCTACTACGTCTGGCGTATCTACTCCTACAGCGGTTCCGGCGGCTACGACTTCTGGTTGGACCGGCCGTAAACCATCACCACCTGGGCCTCCAGGAGACTGCCTCCTGGAGGCCCACTTTTAATTCAAGAGGGAAAAGAAAATGAAGCAATCAAAGCTCAGCCTGGTCCTATTCTTGGCTGGCGTCCTGTTCTTAATCTCGTTATTGACCCTTTCCCTGGCCGGCGGAGGCCAGGCGGCCGCCTCCTCCGGCAGCGACCCGCTCATGGCCGCCGGCGCCGCCAACCCGGTGCATTTTCTCACCGGCCCGGCCAACGGCGATCCCCTGGAGATTGCCCTGGCCTACCTTAACAGCCATTACGATGAGCTGGGACTGGCCCGAGCCGACGTGGCCGACATCGTCGTGAGCGACATCTACACCAGCGACCATAACGGCACAACCCACATCTACCTGCAGCAGCGTTACCAGGGTGTTGAAGTCTACAACGCCCTCATCAACGTTAATGTGGCCGCAGACGGCAGTATCATCAACCTGGGCAACCGCTTTGCCGCCCGCCTGGACCACTCCGTCAGCCGGGGCGAAGCGACCCTCTCCGCCGCCGATGCTGTTTCGGCCGCCGCCGGCTCGCTGGGCCTGGCCCTGGCCGAGCCCCTGGTCGTCCTGGAACGTACCAATGGCGCAGACGGCCGCGTTCTCTTTAGCGACGGCGGCATCTCCCTGAACCCCATCCCCGCCCGGTTGGTTTACCAGCCTCTAGCCGACGGCAGCGTCCGGCTGGCCTGGGAAGTGGAAATTTACGAGTTGGACGCTGTTGACTGGTGGAATCTCCGGTTGGACGCCGCCACCGGCCAGGTGCTGGACCAGCTCAACTACGTCATTCACGACAACTTTGGCGCGCCGGAACAGGGCGGCGCCACTGCTGCCGTTGCCCACGCCCCGGCCGGCCATGTCCAGGCCGGCCTGCCCCCGGCCGACCCGCTGTCGGGCGACCAGTATAACGTCTACGCCATGCCGGTCGAGAGTCCCAACCACGGCGGCCGGTCGCAGGCCCTCAACCCGGCCAACATCACCGCCTCGCCCTATGCCTGGCACGATACCAACGGCTCGCCCGGCGCTGAATCCAACTACACCAAGGGCAACAACGTAGACGCCTACGAAGACGTAGACAACAACAATGCCCCCACCGGCGGCGACGCCGCCCGGGCCTTTGGTGGCACCGAGCGCCACTTTGACTTCCCCATTAACTTGACCCAGCAGCCCAGTACCTACCAGGACGCAGCCATTACCAACCTGTTCTACTGGAACAACATCATCCACGACGTCTTTTACCAGTATGGCTTCAACGAGGCCAGCGGCAACTTCCAGGAGAACAACTACGGCCGGGGTGGCGCCGCCAGCGACTCTGTCAACGCCGAAGCCCAGGACGGCGGCGGCACGAACAATGCCAACTTTGCCACGCCCGTTGACGGCGGCAACCCCCGCATGCAAATGTACCTCTGGAGCCAGACTAGCCCCATGCGCGATGGCGACCTGGACAACGGCATTATCATCCACGAGTACGGCCACGGCATCTCCATTCGCCTGACCGGCGGCCCCAACAACTCAAGCTGCCTCAACAACCAGGAGCAGGGCGGCGAGGGCTGGAGCGACTGGTTTGGTATCATGCTGACGATGGAGTCCGGCGACCAGGGCACTGACCGGCGCGGCGTCGGCACCTACGTCCTGGGCCAGCCGACCACCGGAACCGGCATTCGCACCCATCCCTACACCACCGACATGAGCATTGACCCCCGCACCTACGACACCATCAAGACGGCCGCCATCCCCCACGGTGTCGGCTCCGTCTGGGCCGCCATGCTGTGGGAGGTGACCTGGGGGCTGGTGGACCAGTACGGTTTTGACAGCGACTTCTACAACGGCAACGGTGGCAACAACATCGCCCTGCAACTTGTCGTAGACGGCCTGAAGCTGCAGCCGTGCAGCCCCGGCTTTGTGGATGCCCGCAACGCTATCCTGCTGGCCGACCAGAACAACAACGGCGGGGCCAACCAGTGCTTGCTGTGGGAAGCCTTCGCCAAGCGCGGTCTGGGCTACAGCGCCAGCCAGGGCAGCAGCGGCAGCCGCAGCGACGGCACCCAGGCCTTTGACCTGCCCCCAGCCTGCACCGGCCCCCAGCCAACCGACACACCGCCCGGCCCGCAGACCTGCACCACCTATAACAGCCTCGACGTGCCCAAGAGCCTGCCCAATGGCACCAGCTCCGTCGCCTCCAACCTGAGCATCAGCGGCAGTAGTACCATCGCCGACCTGAACGCCAGCGTCAATATGACCCATCCCTGGGTAGGCGACCTGCGTATGGTCCTCACTCACCAGAATACCGGCACCAGCGTGACCATCATTGACCGGCCGGGTGTGCCGGCCAGCACCTACGGCTGCAGTGGCGACAACATTGCCACTACGCTAGACGACGAGGCTTCCGCCCCTGTGGAGAACCAGTGCGCCGGCGGCACGCCGACCATCAACGGCACCTTTACTCCCAACCAGGCCCTCAGCGCCTTCGACGGCCAGAGCGGCAACGGGACCTGGGTGCTGACCGTCTACGACCACTACACCTCGGCCGACGCCGGCACGCTCAACAGTTGGAGCGTACGCATCTGCACCGCCGGCACCGCCCCGCCGCCAACCAACACCCCGGTCCCGCCGACGGCTACCAATACCCCGTTACCACCGACGGCTACTAATACACCCTTGCCGCCCACGGCCACACCCACCCCAGGCGGCGCGCCCTGCACCAACTGCGAACATTACAGCGGCACGTTGTCAGGCACGGGCGACTACGACTACCAGCCCAACGGCACCTACTACTACAGCGCCGCCGGGACACACCAGGGCTGGCTGGAAGGCCCGGCCAGCACGGACTTTGACCTCTATCTGTGGCGGTGGAACGGCTTTACCTGGGTGACGGTCGCCAGCTCGACCAGCGCCGACTCCAGCGAGAGCATCGTCTACAACGGCACCACTGGCTACTACGTCTGGCGTATCTACTCCTACAGCGGTTCAGGCAGCTACGACTTCTGGTTAGACCGGCCGTAAACCGTGTTGAACTCAGCCTCCGGGAGGTTCAAGCGGTCAAATCGCCAACCTCCCGGAGGTTAAGGTGACAGGCTAACCGAAGTGGTTAGCTCGGTGTTGGGGGCGGCAGGGGAGTGTGGTAAATTTGGCGGCAAGGAGGCAAGGCTGAGATGGAAGCGTGGGAGGCGAGGTGCCGGGTGATGCAGGCGCGGCTGGCGGCGGGGGTGACGCGGGCGGGGCGGGAGTGGCGGTGGCTGCATGGGCTGCCGTTTAAGGTGGGACTGGCGCTGCTGTTGAATGGGACGCTGGTGGCGGTCGGGTGGGGGTTGTGGCGGCGCCGGCGACCGGCCGGGCTGGTGGCGGTGGGGTTATTTTCGCTGGGGGCGCTGGCCCATAAAAAGGCAGGACTGATCCAGCTCGTGCTGGGGGCGTGTGGGCTGGGGCTGGGGTATGGGTTTGGTAGCCGCTTTGACGCCCGGAAACGGCCGCAAGCGGATAGTGATTATGACCTGGGGGTGTTTGTGGAGCGGCCGGCGCGGTTGAGTCATAAGCGGGACCCACGGATTTTGCTGGCGCGGCTGGTGCTGATGGTATTGACGGGCAAGCGGGTGGACCTTAAGCAGTATCCGCCACCTCATTTTGAGGAGAAGAGGGGGGTGGTGCTGTTGGCGGTGATGGTGGGGGATGATGGACGGCGGACGACAGACGACGGGAGGTGGACGACGGACGAGAAACCTGCCCACTAAAGTGGGTACTACGAACCTGCTATGAATCTGGGGGTGGGGGCTGGCTGTGGGTCCAGTCGGTCCAGCCCATATTTTTGCCGGGGCGGGCAGGGGTGGTGGCGGGAAAGGTGGGGCCGTAGGCGTAGTTGAGGAGCCAGGGCTGCCACTCGTCGTCGCCGGTTGGCGGCCAGCCCAGGTCGTAGAGGAACTGGGCGGCGCGGCGCAGGGCCTGGTCTTGCCATTCCCAGGTGTTGTAGCCGGCCCGATAGAGGAGCTGGGCCTGGACGATGGCGCCTTGCAGGGCTTCCCAGGGGTAGCCGGTTTCTTCGGGGGGCCACTGAAATGGTCCACCGCGGCGCATCTCTTCGGGTTGGGCGCCGCCAATGAGGTGGCCGTTGAGCATGGCGCCCGGCGGGTTAATGCCCACAGGGTGGAGGGGATCGGCCTGCCACCACAGTTCGCCGTATTGGAAATCGGCGTAAGCGTCGCGGTCGCCCAGGTAACCTTTGAAAACGCGGGCAGCTTGGGCCAGCTCGACGTCGTCGCCCAGGTAGAGGGCTATGGCGACGCGGGCGGCGCCGGCGTGGCTGCCCCAGTTGTTGGGCCGTTCTTCGTGGGTGCTGCGCAAGGTCCGGTCGCTCAGCTCGGCCATGAGCAGGGAGCGCAGCCAGCGGTGAAACAGGCCGTCCAGGGCCGGATCGGCCGGCAGGTTGACCAGGTCGGCGGCGATCACGTAGGAGACGAGGTTGCGGCCGAGGGCCAGGGTGCGCCCCCGCTCTTCGGTGCCCATGGCCGCCTCAATGGCCTCGAGCACTTCGGCCCGGTACTCCTCGTCGCCGGTGCGGGCATAGACGAGGGCTTTGGCCAGCACGTAAACGTCGGTGTCGTCGTCCTGGTTTCTCAGGCGGGGCTCGCCGGTGTCTTCGGCGGCGCCGGCCAGCAGGTTTTCCCAGGCCGGGCCGGAAGTAGGCAGGGCGGCCAGCTCTGGGCCGCCGAGCCAGAGGCCGCGATAGGGTTGGGGTAGGGTACTGGCGGTGGTGGCGCCAGCCGTGGGGCGGCGAGTGGGCAGGGCGTAGGTGGGCGAGGGGGTTGAGGCGAGGCCGGGCGCCGGAGGGGCGGGCGCCGGCGAGGTGGGCGAGCGGGTAGACGTCGGTTGGGGTAGGCGGGGCGCGCTGGTGAACAACACACCGGCCAGCAATGCCCACAGGCTGACTAACAAGACCGGCCAGATTGCCCGCGGCCTCATAGCGCTCCAGGACGGTACAGGATTTTCGGCCGGCCGACGATGAGGGAGGCCTGCAGCAGGCGGGAGCGTAAGACGGGCTGGGTGGCCTGTTCGCCGACGTTGTTGCGCCGCAGGCAAAGGGGGTCGGTGCGGCGCAGGTCATTGACGCCACGGACAGTGGTGAAGGCCATTTTGAAACCGGCGCGGCGCAGGCCGGCGACGACGGCCCGGTTGTAGGCGCCATCTGGATAGGCAAAGACGGGCAGCACGCCGCCGATTTTGTGCTGGAGGTCACGCAGGGAATCGGCGGCCTCGGCCACGGCTTCGGCCAGCGGCAGGCGGGTGAGCAGGGGGTGGTTTTGGGTGTGGGCGCCCAGGCTAACGCCCTCTTCAGTCAGGACGCGCAGCTCACTCCAGCTTAAGACCTCGTTTTTGGGTGACGGCGCGTCCAACTGGCGGCAGACGCGGTAAACGCAACTGAGGCTCTCGCCGTGGGGTAAGGTTTTGACATATTCGCGCAATTGTTTGTAGACACGCACCCGTTCGCGGTCGGAGGCTAGGGGCAGGCGGCCGAGGGGGGTGGCCAGGGGATCACGCCGGGGGGTGGAGACAAGGGCGTGGCGGAGTTGGTCCCACCAGAAGATGCCCTGGGGGTTGTCAGGGTAGGCTGTGGGGACAAAGAGGGTGACGGGCAGGTTGTGGCGTTTGAGGATGGGCCAGGCAGTATCGGCAAAGTTGCGGTAGGCGTCGTCGAAGGTGATGAGCAGGGCGCGGGGCGGCAGGGCTTTGCCGTACTGGTGGGCGGCGAAGAGTTCGGGGAGAGAGATGACGTTGTAGCGGGCGGCCAGGTAGTGCATCTGCTGTTCGAAGCCGGCCGGGTTGAGGATGCGGTGGTAGGTGAGGACGCGCAATTGATCGGGCCGGCGCTGCTCGGCGCTCTCCAGCAGGGTCAGGCAGCGCTGGCCGGCGCTGCTTTGGAGGGCGTTGACGAGTAGATGTTTCATGGCGATTTGGATCCTATTTTGCGGATGATTTTGCGGATGATTTTGCCGGCCTGGGCGAGGCCCGGCCGGGGGTCGGTCCGATCCCAGACGTCGAGTCTCTGGCGGGGATCGAGCAGGGCCCACAGCCCGGCCAGGGCCTGGCGGCGGGGCGGTATGGGGATGAAGGGGTGGCGCTTGCGACCGGCGAGCATGTGGGCGAACCAGAGAATCATCAGGTCTTCGTTGACGGCGCGGACGCCGACCCGGTAGGCGGTGTCCACGGACCGGCCAGCAGGGGGAGGGCCGTCGCGGTATAGGGCGGCTAAACGGGCGGGGAAGTCCATGCCGCTGAAAATAGCCAGAGGCAGGGAGCCCCAGACCCGGCCGTTGATCTCCATGAGCCAGGCCGTATCGCCGGCGACCTTGAACTCGACCATGATCAGGCCGGTCCAGCAGAGGACATTGAGCAGGCGGACGGCATAGTCATAGAGCTTGGGGTCGAGGGGGACGGCTTCGCGCCAGGCGCTGGCCCCACCGGTGAGGGGTACCTCGGCCAGGCGCCGGTGCTGGAAGGCGGCCAGCGGCCGGCCGCAGTAGGCGAGCAGCTCGACGCCCTGGCCCACGCCGGGGCAATATTCCTGCAACAGCACGGCGCAACGCCCTTCCCAGTGGGCCACCTGCCGCTCCAGGCCGGCCGGGTCGGCGGCATAGGCGACGTCGTTGGTTTCGATTTTCTCGGTGGCGAGATCGTAGCGGCGGGAGACGTCGGGTTTGAGCACCAGGGGCCAGCGCATCTCAGCGGCGGCGCTACGGGCTTCGGCAACGGTGTGGACAGTGACGGTCTGGGGTAGGGGAATGGCTAACTGGCGGGCCAGTTGGGTCGTTTCTTCCTTGCTGGTAACGCGGGCCAGCACTTGCGGCTCGGCCAGGGCCAGTTGGCAGGATTGGGGAAAGCGATCACGGGCGCAATTGAGGGGGTGGATGATCTCGTCGGTGACAGGGATGACGAGGGTGACCTGCCAGCGGTCCACGGCTTGGCGCAACGTGTGGATCGTTGCCTGGGGAGCGGCCCGTGGGTCAGGATAAACGACGTGGGCGTGAGTGTAGCGGGAGCGAAAGCCAGGGCTGCGGGGATCGGCGTCGGCGGCAATGACCCGCCAGCCTTTCTGGCCGAGGGAACGGATGATGTGAATGGCGCTGCCGCGGCCGGCGTCGGTGACGAGGACGGTGCTACTGTCTGGCTCAACCATTTAGCCCGTTTCCTCCCGACCGCTGCCGGTCATATTGTTCGATGTGGGCCAGGACGGCGTGGAAGACAGCGTCCTCCGGCTGGGTGGCGTCCACGACCTGGAATTGGGCAACGTGGTCGCGCACCTGCCAGTATTCTTGCTGCCGTCTTTGCAGCAGCTCAACGGTGCCTTCGCCTTTACGGGCGTAGAGCAGCTCGGCCGGGGCGTCCAACAAGATGACGAGATCGGGCCTGGGATAGAGATGGGCCAGGACGAAACCGTGAATACGGCGGCCGAGGGAACGGTTTTTGTCCGGCCCGGCAATGTCGTGGGCGTAGTAGTCGGAGTAGAAGTGGCGGTCACAGACGACAATGAAGCCGCGCCGGCGATAAGTCCAGCTTACTCCCTGGCGATACCATTCCTCAGCCAATTGGTTGACCAGGCGCAGGGTTTCTTTGAAGCTGGCCAGCGCCCGCCTGGCGAATCCTTTGGGCTTTTTGTTGCGGCGAGCCGGATCGGGTGGGCCAGAACTGTCGCCGGCGCGGCCCTGGGCGCGCTGGAGGGCCAGCCACAAGCGGGTCGTGGGCAAAAGACGGTCGTTGGAGGCGGCGCTCACGCCCATGTAAAGATATTTGACCGGCCGGGGACTTTCCCGCTCCAGACGCCGGCTGATGGTCGTCTTGCCGGCGCCGTCGGCGCCGATGATGGCTACGGTAAACATCACTTCACCATATACATGACCACGTAGCGGCAGTAGCGGCGCAGGAACGCCAGGCGCGGAAGCAAGAAGTCGTCCAGGCGGCGCAGGAATGCCAGGCGCCTGGAAAAACCCAGGCCGCGCTCTAACATGCTGAATAACTGGATTTCCCGGTACCAGAACTGGCTGTACGGCCGGCCCCACTGGTGTATCTGGTCGTAGTTCAGCGGCCTGTCTGCGCCGCGAGGGTTCTTGTATGGATAGGGTATGTGGTTACGTGCGAAGCGTAAGAACGGATTCATGCCCACTGGCTCGACGAAAGCGGCCTTGCCGCCCGATTTCAAGACGCGATAGGGATGGTACCAGGCTATGTCAGGGTCAAGGTGATGCAGAATGGCCTTGCCGAAGACGATGTCGAATGTATTGTCGGCAAAGGGCAGGTGCTCGCCGGCGGCCGCTACCAGTTTGATGCTGCCGGCCACATTGTTTACCTGGGCACGTCTGCCGGCCACTAAGACGCTGTTTTCGGACAGATCGAAAGTTGTTACGCTGGCCCCACTGCGGGCGAGCAAAGCGGAAACTTCGCCCAACCCGCAGCCCATTTCTAATACATGCCGGCCCTGCAGGTCACCGAGAAACTCGCCTATGCCAACCATGGTGGAGGCGCGCTGGACGTATTTCTCGAAGTTGTCGTCAGGGGCCAGCCGCAAAGATTCCTCCGATTTCCCGGTAGCCAGGGTATCCCATTTTTGACGCTCAATCTGATAGGTTTGTTCTAACGGCACGGTTCCCAACCTTCAAAATTCAGGCGGTTTGTGGCCCGGCGACGGCCGTCTCTTCATTTCTAGCCACGAGAATTGCGGCGCTACCCAGGGCGATGATCAGCCAGAAGTAGCGCAGGTAGGACAGGTGTAAGAAGATGCCTGTGGCCAGGTAGGCCAGGATGGCCAGTAAGCAGGAGGTGGCCATGTTGGCCAGTTCTGGCCGTTCTTCCAGCCACCGTTTTCGGGTACGCCAAAGGTCACGCAGAGTGACGACAAGGATACCCATGAAAGCGACAAAGCCCAACAATCCGTTGTCGGCGGCTACGTCCAGGTAGAGTGAATGGGCTTCCCGTCGCCCTTCGATGCTGGTAATATCTAAGCGATCGGCGTATCTCTTGGAGTAGTAAGGAAAGACACCAGGACCGACGCCCACGAGTGGGTGATCGACAAAGACGTAAAAGGCGGCCAACATTTCGGCCGTCCGGCCCTCAATGGCGCCATCTGGTTCCTCTTCCAGGTCGGCCGACTCGGGCGAGATCCAGGCCCGAATGGATTGCAGGGAGGCCAGGCGAGCGGTGTATTGGGGGATGGCGAATAAGACGACGGTGGTTCCCAGGGCGACTAAGGCCACCTGGCGGACAGTCACCAGGCGCAGGACGATCATGGCCACGACGATGAGCACGAAACTGACCGCGCCGCCGCGCGAGAAAGCCAAGACAAAACCTACGCCAATGACCATCGTGCATAGTAAGGCCAGCCAGCGCAGCCAGGCCGGCCGCTCGCCCCAAAAGCGGTACAATCCCAGGGGGATCAACATGAGCATAATTTGGGCGTAACGATTTTTTTCGCCGATGGAACCGGCCAGCCGGAATTGGCGTACCTCGCCAAAGATGTTTTCCTCACCGGTACCAAAGCCGGTGTCGGAGAGTTGGCCAAAGCCAGCGTAATTGTTGTCAAAGGTGCCGGTAATTTGCTGAAAGATCGGCACGCCCCCCAAAATAAGGCCAGCCAACAATAGGGCCCAGATAGCGCGGCGCAGGGTGGCCGGCGTGCGAATGGCGTTGATGACCAAAAAGTAAAGGATAATGCCTTCGAGGATAATTTCAATGACGGATTGGAAGGCTTCGGCGTTGTAGTCGGTGAAGAGGGCTCCTAGAATTTGCGCCAGCAGGTAAAAGGCGATGAGAACGACCAACTGGGCGTGGTAGATGAGCTTTTGCCGGCGGAAGACGAGGTAGGTAATGAGGGGGATGCCGAGCAAGGCCAGGGGCAGGGCTCCACCGACCGTTTTAGGGACGTCGTGAAATTTAACGGACACAATGAGGGCATTGGAATAGAGCAGGAAAAGGACAGTCAAGGTGGCCAGCTCAGGCAAGATAAAGAGGGCCAGGCCCAGGGGCAGAAGGACGACCATGGCCACGGCCAGCAAGGGCTCTTGGGCGGCCAACAGGGCGGCTGCCAGGGTGAGGACGAGGGCCACCAGCGGCGGCAGGAGGAGGCGTCTGTACGGGTGAAAGGGGGCGCTTTCGGCGAAATCGTTCTGAAGGATGCTCATAGCCGGGTCTCCTGAAAAAAGCCACAAATTGCACAAATTTTCTCTGAACTCATCGCTGTACTTTTCTCAGCCGTTTCTCATTAGCGGCGGGTTTCCCAGCGGTCTATGCGCCGGCCGCGCACGATGTTGGACACGGCCTGCAAACAGGCCGCGTTGACGAGGACAAAATAGTAAGGCAGGGCCAAGAGTTTTTGCCGGCCGTGGTCGGTGCGCCGGAGCAGCCAGCCCAGGAAGGCCAGGCCGTAAAAGCCAGCCTGGCCCAGGGTAGCCAGCCGGTAAAGCAGGCCGCGCGACCAGAGGCGCGGTGCGCTGACCAGCAGGGCCAGCAGGGGAAATACGGCCAGCCGGCGTAATACCTTGTGTGAAAACAACTGTAAGGAGTAAAAACCAAAGCGAAAGGGATTCAACAGTTCGCGGCGCAGGGAGACGGCGCGCAGGCCACGGGTGATGACCCGCACTTTGCGGCTATATTCGCGCCGGCCGGAGCCGGCGACCAGCTCAAAAGCGACGGCCTGGGGGGCGAAGATCAGGCGGTAGCCCTGGGCAATCACGCCGGTGGAGTTGGCAAAATCGTCGGTCACGCCGGCCGGGATTGGCCGGAAAAGGGCGCGGCGAATGGCGTAAATGGCGCCCGTGGCCGAAATTGTGTTGCCGCCCAGACTCTCATACGTTTTCAGCAGACGGTCTATTTGCCAGTAACTCTTTTCGCCGCCACCGGCCGCCCCGCCGCCCCGGTCGCTCAGGTAGCGTTGATTGCCGGCTACGCCGCCTACCTGGGGGTCGGCAAAAGGGGCAACCAGGTGCTGGAGGCTGTCGGCGGCGTACATGCTGTTGGCGTCGGAGAAGACGAGGATGTCGCCGGTGGCCACGGCCACGGCAACGTTCAGCGCAGTGGCCTTGCCGACGCGGGGCAAGGCCAGCAACTTGACCCTATCGGCAGTATAGCGCTGCACGATTTCGTTGGTGCCGTCATCTGAGCCATCTGAAGCGACGATAATTTCCAGTTGCGCCGGTGGGTAGTCGAGGGCCAGCATGTTTTCCACTTTGGCGCCAATGGCGGGCGCTTCGTTGTGGGCGGCAATGATCACGCTCACCTGGGGCGTCAGTGGCGCGAGCCGAGCCGGGCGCGGAAACAACCAGCCGCGCAAGAACACGAGCAGCGGAAACAATAGGTAAGTATACAACAAGGTAGCTATCGCCGTCCAAAAGAGCCAGAAGGCCATCAGGTGGCGCCCTCCTGGTAGCAAAAGCGGGAGGCCAGCATGGTGGCGTTGCGATAGAGGTTGAAGTCGCGCATGATCTTGGCGCGGCCGCCCGCGCCAAGCCGCTGCCGCAGGGTGGGATCGGCCAAGAGGCGGGCAAGGGCGGCGGCGATGGCTAGCGCATCACCCGGCGCGACCAACAGACCGGTGACACCGTCCTCAACCAGCTCGGGAATACCGGAAAGGCGGCTGGCGACGACCGGCACGCCGGAGGCCATGGCCTCCATCAGGGCCACGGGGATGCCCTCGCGCCGGCTGTCGGCGGAGGGCACGCTGGGCGCGACGACGACGTCGGCCCGGCGCAGCCATTCGGCAACCTTTTCCCGCGTCTGCTGGCCGTGGAAATGAACGAAGCCGGCCAACCCACTGTCCCTGGCTTGCTGTTCCAGCGCCTGGCGGTCGGGTCCGTTGCCGACAAAGTGGCAGGCGGCGTGGATACCCTGCTCGCGTAGCAGCCGGCAGGCGGCGAGCAGATGTTTCTGCCCCTTGACCTCGTAGAGGGTGCCGACGCAGAGGATGGCGGGTGTATCGGCTTCCGGCCGGGCCCCGGCCGGGGCCTCGGGCCGGAAAAAGTCGGTGTCCACGCCGCAATGGATGATGACCAGCTTATCGGCATATTTCCCTCCGCAGGCATCGAGGATGGCCTGGCGGTTGAATTCAGAAATCGGCACGACAAAGTCGGCCTCGGCCACTTTTTCGGCCAACATGGTGACGTCACGGTGGATGTCAGAGCCGTGGGCGGTGAAGCTATAGGGGATGCCGGTCAGGCGGTGGATGACAAAGGCGGCGGCGGCCGGGTGGCTGGCGAAATGGGCGTGAACGTGAGTGACGCCTGCAGCGGCTATCTGCCGGGCAAACAGGACGCTCTTGGGAAAAAAACCAAGCGCCCCGGTGAAGTAGCGGAGGCTACCCCAGGCGCCACGCAATAAAGCAGACAAGGCGCCCAGGTAGGCCCATGGCCGGCGGCGCAAGAAATGGAGATTGGCCAGCAAGATGGGCCAGGAGAGAAACGGCGCGTAATAGGCCTTTTCGACGAACAGCCGGGCTTCTGGGTGCATCACGTCACTCTTTTCGCGCAGCAAGGGGTAAAGTTCAATCTGGATGTCGAGGGCCTCTAGGGCGACCATTTCCAGGAGGATGAACGTTTCCGTTAGCTTGGGAAAGCGAGACATGACGTAAGCCACTTTCAGCCGCCGGCCGGTTGATAGCCCAGGCTCGGACACCGGATTTGAGGTGGTCATGCTGCACCATCCGCCAGTAGTTGGCGCACCAGCCGGCGACAATAGCGGTTAATGAGGGTCATTTGCAGGGTTTTGAACTGGCCGCGCCGGCCGGTCTGAACCAGGACGGCCAGGGAGCACCATTTGTCGAGCAAGACCTGGACCTCAAACAGCCGAATCGTTTCGAGCGGCGCTGCCTGCTCGTGGAAATAGCCGGCCAGGAAGTGGTGTTCATAACCGGCCAATTGCCGGGCACTGAAGGCCGTCCCTTGCGAGAAAACCTGGAGCCGGTTCGCTTTCAGCCCAACCAGGAAGTAGGCGATGTCTTCGTAGATGGGGGCAACCCAGCGGGCCAGCGTGTCCAGCACGGTGACCACGTCGCCCTCGCCGATGAGAATGTTGCGCAGGGCAAAGTCACCATGGGCCAGACCAAGCAGTAACTGTTCGGGGAGTGTTGTCTCTGCCCGACGAATTACCTGCCGGGCCACCTGGTCAAAAAACGGCCGGTCGCCAAGCGTCTCGCCCAGGAAACGAGCAAACCGGCCAATGGAAGCGACGAAGGCCGGCCGGTCAGCCTGGCGCACCTGGGTATGCTCCTGGCGAGGCAAGGCGTGGTAAACGGCGAGCCAGGCGCCGACGTGGTAAAGCGCCTGGCGCATGTCGGGCGCGCCCCGCCACAGGTAGGGGCGGCTGGCGCGGGCGACGAGTTGTTTGAGAGTGTGGCTGGGCAAAAATTCCATAACGATGGCCCGCTGTTGGGGCAAAAAATCGAGAAGACGAATCACCCGAAAGCGAGGATCGTCGAGACGCTCAAAAGACTGTTGGATGGCCGAGAGGGCCTGGTATTCCAGTTGGTATTTGTCAGCGGCGGCGATGGGAGCGCCCAGTTGCGGCCGTCTCGGCCGGGGCAGGTCGTCCCGGCCCTGGCGGAGTTCCTGTTCTTCCCGCGACGTTGGAATCTTTACCAGGACAGCGCGGGCCTGCTGGCCGGCGTTTAATTGAAAACGATAGAGCGTGGAAGCCGGCCGGACGTTTTCAGACAGGAGCGTCACGTTGACAGGGCCGGATGGAAAGTCGGCAAAATAATCTGCCCCACATTCACATAACCGTGCCTCAATCTGAGCCAGGCCGTCCATGATAACGCTTAGCCCACGAACAACCAGCGAGCAACCGGTAGCCGGGCTAACTCAGGGAAGGTCTCGCCAACCTCCATGACACCCCGGTTGAGGCGGATAAGCAAAACGGCCACCAGGGCAGTTAAGGCCACGCCCAGGATCAACGGTGGGTGGAGGAAAAATTGAGCCAATAGCAACACGGCCAGGGCGCCAACAATCGTGGCGTAGACACGCAAGTAACGGGGCTGGAAGAGGTCAATGCCCGTGCTGCGCAACATCCCGGCGTGGTTCAGCAGGTTGTTGGCCAACAGGGCAGCGCTGA
This sequence comes from Chloroflexota bacterium, assembly GCA_022616275.1. Lineage (GTDB taxonomy): Bacteria > Chloroflexota > Anaerolineae > Promineifilales > Promineifilaceae. The sequence continues at coordinate 8,496 of JAKEFB010000125.1, read as the reverse complement.
CGCTGATGGCCGCGCCGAGCGCGCCGTAGGAGGGGATCAGCAGCAGGTTTAAGGCCAGGCCAAAAAGGGCGCTGGTTACATCGGTGATGACCAGGTAACGAACCCGGCCATAAACGCTGAGGGTGTGGTAATTGAAGCCGAGCGCGGCGTTCAGGTAGCTGCCGGCGGCCAGAATGGCGAGCACGTTGGCCGAGCTGGCGTACCTCTCGCCGAATATGAATAACGTCACCGGCCGGGCCAGGGCAAAGGTAGCGGCGAAGACAGGAAAGGAAAAGACGGTAATCCAGACAGCCGTCTTCCAGTATAGGTCATTTAAGCCCGGCTGATCCTGGCGGGCGTAGAGGCGGGCGGCCAGCGGGGTAAAGAGGTAGCGAAAGCTCTGGAACACAAGTAAGTTGACGTCGGCCAGCGGCAACACGGCCCGAAATTCAGCTACGGCCACCGTGCCGGCCATGGCCTGTAGCAAGACAACGACCAAAGAACTACGCAAAATAAGCGCCGCATCGGTCGTCAGCAGGGGCATACTGAAGCGCAAGATTTCGCGGACGGGAATGATGACCCGCCGGCCGCGCCAGTGCTGCAGCAACTTCTGGCGACGGACGACCTGGAAAAAGAGCAGTCCAAACAAGCATGTGCCCAGAGCGCCACCGGCCAGGTAGCCGGCGGCCAGCAGGTAAACGTTGCTCCGGCTGACCATAACCAGCAAGACGGCCGCCAGTCGCAATCCCGGACCCATCAGGTGGCGGCGAAAGAAGATAGCCCGCGCGCCGGCAAAAACGGCCAGCAGGTTCTCAAAGAGGCTGTCCAGAGCCTGCAGTGGGGCAAGCGCAATGACAATGAGCAGGAGCGATATTAAAAGGGGCTCGCTCATGTAGCGGGTGGCCAGGATGTTACGCGCGCCAAAGAAAAATAGAATGATGGATAGGCCAATACCCAGCGCAGTTCCAAGGGCCAGCAGGATGGCGCCAAACATCCGCCCGTAATCCTCTTGCTCCTGGTAGATAGGCACGAAGCGGGCGACAGCTTTGTCTAGTCCCAAAAGGGAGATGCTGGAGGACAGGGAAACGACCGAGAGCGCATAGGCAAACGCGCCGTAGGCGCTTTTGGCCAGGTAACGTACCGTCAATACCTGGACGGTGAAATTGATGCCCATCGCGAGCATCCGGCCAACCAGCAACATGCTGGAGCCTCGGATATGCTTCCGCGTGTCGCCCTTGGAGCGGGAGGTGACAGACATCGCCCTAAAGTGGAACTACCGGTTCACCAACCGGCTCGGCATCAGCCACCACGGGCCACTCCTTTTTTCTGAAGCGACGGAACCGGAAAGGGCGCAACTCCTGACCGGGGGCGTCAAAGCTGTGCGTCAAGACCAGACCCAAGATTTGGGCGCCGACGGTGCGAAGATTTTCGACCGCTTTTTGCACGGTGTCACGCCGGACTTGCCCGTGGCGGGCAACGATCATGACCCTGTCCACCTGGGAACCAAGGAAGAAGCTGTCGGCATAGGCGGGCAACGAGGGCGCGGTGACCAGCACCAGGTCAAACTGTTGCTCAAAATCGCGCAGCAATTGGACCATGCGCAGCGAGGCGAGCAGGCCGAAAGCATTAACGGTAATGGGGCCGCTGGGCAGCACAGAGAGGCCGGAAGCCCATTCAATGGCCACAGGGCGTACGGGGGCCTCGGGATTGTTCAGAATGGTGGTCAAGCCGTAGGTGCGGGGCGTATGGAAAAAGCCGCCAATTACGGGCCGGTGCAGGTCGGCGTCAATAAGCAAAATGCGCTGGCCGGTTTGGGCCAGGATGACAGCCAGGTTGGCGGCCACGACGCCGGCTTCTTCGTCACTCATGACGCTGATGATCAATACGGAGCTTGAGGGTCGCTCGACTTTGTCAGAAAAGAGCAGGCGCGCGCCGACGGCCCGGAAGTTTTGGACTGCCTGGGAATCTGGCCGGGCACGAACTACCAGGGCATTGTCGTCGTCGGCCAGGCTGTAGCGGGCAATGGCCCCTAACACTGGTGCGCTGCCAGCCCGGACCAGATCTTCGGCTGTTTCTACCGTGTTAGAGAAGTACTCGAAGGCGGCCACGACCATCAGGCTGAGGCCGAGGCCGGCGGCCGCGGCGATGATTGCTTGCACCAATAACTCTGAATCCACCTTTTTCACTTCGACGGCCGGCTCGATGATGCGCATCTGGTTCGTCGTGGCTTCCTGGATATTCTGGTACAGGACAGCCAGGGTACGGTGTGTGTCAGCCAGCCGGGTACGCTCTTCGGTCAGGCGATCGATGAGTTCGCGCCTGGCCTCTGTGTCGGTGGTAGTTTCCAGGGTCTCTATGAAGGTGTTAACGTTGGCCTCGGTCTGCTCTACACTCTCTTCGAGGACCGTGGCCTGGTGGCCAATCTGGGCCTTTAGCCGGGCAGCCGGGGTAACGCCGCCGGAAGGGCTGGCCAGAACTAATTCCCCGGCGACAGCGTTGGCAATGCTGGCGATCTGGTTGGGATCCTGGCCGGTAACAGTGACGTTCAAAATCTGCGTTTCTTCATTCGTGAGCAGGCCGATCATCTTCGACAGCTCGGCCGGCGTTAGATCCAGGTCGAGTTGCTCGATGATGCCAGTCAGAAAAGGACGTGTCCGGGGCAGCTCGGCGTAGGTTTCCATGAGTTGGGCCCCGGCCCGCAAGTCATTCAGGTCAGGGCTGGGGTTGTCTATGCCCGGACCAACGATTAGCCGTGTCGTCGTTTCATATAGAACGGGTTGGCGGCTGGTGATGTGGTAGGTGACGGTGGCGGCGAGCAGCGGCATCAGCATCAATAGCCAGGACCAGCGACCAATCAGGCGAAAAAAGCGTCTTTCCATGTTCTTTACTCCATGAACATCACCATGTGAATTTCACCAGCTCACGGCCCCTCGACAGCCAGGGCCTGGTGGACGTTGCCAGGCTCTTGGGCAACCAGGGCCGGCTGGGGGGTGTTTTCCTGCGCGGCTTGGGTCATGGCCGCTTCGGCGCAGACCAGCAGGCTTTCAAAGGTCACTTCCTCGTCGGGAAAGGAGGCCAGGCCTATGTTCAACTCCAGACCTAAACTGGTCCGTATGGCCTGTTGCAATTGCTCGCAAATCATGAGCGCCTGATCGCGCTCGACCTCCGGCAACAAGATAACGAAGTGATCGTTGCGTAACGTCACCACGTCAAAATCTCTTAATTCCTCCAGGAAAACCTGGGCCAACCGGGCGGCCGTGTATTGACCCATGACGCGCGCCTGGGCCTCGCGCACGAGACGTTCATGGTTTTCGTCGCCAATGAGGGTGCGCGGGGCCACGGCGACTAAAGCAGCCGGCCGTTTGTGGCTGCGCGCCCGCCTGACTTCCCGATAAAGTTGTCCTTGCCCTTCGGTAAAGGATTGCGGTTCGACCTGGCTGGTGAGGGTCAATTGGGCGACGAGTTCGCTTAACTGATCCAGGAAAAGGTGCATACGGCGGGTCAAGAATAGAGTGATGGCGAGCGCACAAATTTCGGTGACAGTGATGGGCAATTTGCTCCCCCCAATCTGGTAGCCGAGATAGATCTTCAGCGGAAAATAAACAATCAGCACCGGCACGAGCAGATAGTAGAAGGGCCAGCGCCTGGCTGGGGGTAAGATGAGGACCAGGGCAACACAGAGAAGTGATAAGACGTAAACGAAGGTGGCCAGATTTGTTGGCTCACCGAGGCGCTCAATGTTGTAAAGCAGGAACAACCAGCCGCAAAGCAGCAGCAACCAATACCGGGACGCCTTCATCTACGAACTTCCGATACGAACTTCCGAATATGGTAAAAGGGTGAAATTCGCCGGCGAATTTCACCCTATCACTTCATGACCCTGGCGAATATTGACCTAATAGGCGCCGCGGTGATTGAAAACGGCCAGCACGGTGCGGGCAAGGATTTGAATGTCAAACCACAGGCTCTGGCGCTCAATGTATTCAACGTCCAGGGCCAGGCGCTGGTCGAAGTCAATGTCACCACGTCCACTCACCTGCCACAGGCCGGTAATGCCCGGCAGGACCTCCAGCCGTTCTGTGTGCCAGAGATCGTAGGTGGTGACATCAAAGGAGGTAGGACGTGGTCCGACGAAGCTCATCTCGCCTTTGAGGACATTTAGAAATTGCGGCAGTTCGTCTAAACTCGTTTTGCGCAGGAAGCGGCCGATGCGCGTTACGCGCGGGTCATCCGTAATTTTGAAGTCGGGCCAGGTCAATTCGTTGAGGTGGGCATATTTGGCCTTTAGTTCTTCGGCGTTGGTGACCATCGTGCGAAACTTATACATCGCAAAGCGCCGGCCGCCCTTACCTGTGCGCATTTGCCTGAAAAAAACCGGGCCGGGGTCATCAAGCCAAATGAGTACAGCAATCATCAAGCCCATTGGCACTAAAAAAGGCAAGGCCATGGCGGAAAGGGCAAGGTCGAAAATACGTTTGGCGATCAAGTATCGCTTACCGACCACCAGGATACCCGGTTGCGAAATGTGTACGAACCGCATCGATAAATTGTCTCCAGGTTATTCTGTTTGCTTTTGAACCCTAATGATCTGTGGCAGTTTGGCAAAAAGCAATACTTATATCCCCAAACTGGATGCCTAGTACTTTTTACCTACTACCATATTATACAGAGGAACTGCGGCAAATAAAAATACAAAAATCTGGAAATTTGGCTGAGATTGGTAGCGGTTGCCAGAAACGGCGGGAACATAACGGCCCCGCCGGGCAACAGGGATGGACACCAGGGATGAATGGCTGGCTACCAGAAACGACGTGACAGGAGCAGCGCCCCAGCGACGACAACCAGGCCAACCCCAGCGGCGATAATGAGGAAAAGGGGATTATCGGTCAGGGCGCCATCGGTAGCGGCCGGCTGTATCACTTGTTCAACCGGCGTGGCAGAAAGCGCTGCCTGTTCTACTTCTGGTGTTGGCTGCGGAAAGGGCGTGGCCGTAGGTGATGGCGGCGTTGGCTGTTCCGTACTCAGGATCGGAGTGGCAGGCGGTGTTGCCGCCGGCTGCGGCGCCGTTTCCTGCGGACGCGCAGCGAGGTAGAACTGCTGCCCTTCGACTACGGCGAAGTCGCTGGCCAGGCTGCGCCGCAGTGGCGAATTAAGCAGCATGGCGGTGGCATTCCGCAATCCGGTTTCCGAATTGCCGCTAACGACCACAATCGTGCGTTCCGGGTTCCAGGGCGCGGCCAACGTTTGCAAATAACCCAATTCGCTGGTAGCCGGTACGTTGTAGGCGACGAGTAATTGTTCGTCCTGGACTGCGTTGATATTGGCGGCAAAGGGGGCAGGCAGGTCGTCGTTGATTTCAGCAAGCAGGGGCAGCGTTGTCGGCCGGCCGACAATAAGCAGGTCGTTTTGCTGGCGCAGCGATTCTGACACCTCGTCGGCGAAGGCCAGGTTGAGACCGACCAACCCGCCTTCGACGCGCGCCCCCAGGTCGAAAACGATTTGTGCTGCCTGTTGCCAGGCCAACGGATCGGCCGCAGGAACGACGACGGCCGTGGTCGCCAGGGTGGGATCGAAGGAAAAGGGACGCGGGTAGTTATTCAATAAACGCACCTCGGCCGCCCGCGCCTGGTTATCCAACGGCCGCAGCGGCAGCGTCAGCGTTGACTCAGACCGGATGGCCAGCCAGGCGATTTCAGTTGGCTGATCATTGCACGAGGTGCGAGGCCGCAAATCCACGTTCAGATTCAGAGTGTTCCGTCCCACATGAACGGCGGCGGCCGGAATCGGCAAGGAGGCGCTGGTTAACAAAGTTGAGGGCTCGCCCAACCGTACGCTGCCAATTCGCTCGCCATTTACTTCGACATTCATTTCCGAGCGGTCGTAATCTAAAAGTGACGAGTGAGCGTAGACCAGATTAAAGAAGGCGCCCGCTGTTTCATCTACCGTTTGTCCGGGCGGCAGATAAAACTCGATGGCCACCTGCCTGTCACCGATGCCCTCGACGAGTTGCGTCTCGTAGCCCAGATCTTGCAGGCTATTGGTCGTATTGCCCGTGCTGGGGATGAGCCGTTCTGGGAATACTTCCTGAATCACAGCCGAATCAGGTTGTCCGGCGGTGCGGATAAAACCGGTGCTCAAGGCGAGTGCGGCCTTGTTAAGGGCATTGTCGGTGTCACCGGTGACGTATAGCACTACCTTACGCTCATTCCAGGGGGACAGGGCCATGTGCAGAATACCGTCCTCGGCCACGTGGGCTGGCAGCGTTTCCACAAACGGCTGGGGTAGGCCCGCACCGGCGAGCGGTAAATGGGCCATTTGGCCGACGATAATCAGGTGTTGGTTGTCGCGCACTTCCGGGGTCAGGTTGCCGGCCGGGATGGTTGTCAGTAGCAAGTTGCCAGCCGACATCCGGCCCAAAGCAGCAGCAACACGCATGGCTGCCTGAAGCTCGCCGGCCGTGGGCGCGTCGGAAATGACCATGACCACCTCGTCGGGCGTGAAGGAGCGTTGGTAAAACGGCCGTGGGAGTTGTTGCAAGTCCGTTGAAGGCGAGATCATCTCGTGAGGCAGAATGAAACGCGAAGTGGGTTGGACAAGAATGTAGGTAATGGCCCCCGGCCCGGTTTCACAACTTCCTGCGCCCTCAAAGACGACCTGTAGCCGGAAACGGCCGTTGTTGTCCAGGTCTACCAGCGCAGTGGCCGGAATATCCATAACCAGTTTCTGGAACCCGGAACGATCAACGATCACCGTTTGCAAGAGCTGATTTTCAAAATAAATCTCCAGCACGCCACCATAAGCGCCGGCTTCTGGGCTTAACTGGTTGACAAAGGTTGTCATATCCAGCTCCAGTTGTGCGCCGGGTAGTAAGCGCCAGTCGGCGGGGATGGTCAAAAAGAGATCAACGAGGTCGAACTGGCCTTGCAGGATCTGACGCCCCAGGTTCAGACGTTCAAAGGTAACAATATTCTCATCTTCAGTATCTTGGGCCAGTAGGTCCGGCGTGGTATAGAAAAGCGCTGCCAGACAGAGAAAGATAATGATTACTCGGACTAACATTCTAGGAAATATCACCGCTTGTCTCCCCGTCGTTACTCATGACCAGGCGACCTCGGCGCGGTCAAGGGACCGGCCCGAGCAGTTACCAGGCTTATATGGTCGTGAGCATATGCCGAATAAGATTAATAAGAAAGGGGCGCCTCCTCGGTAAAGCAGCCAGATTCTGGCGAGCGATCTGGGTATGGGGATGCCCTGGCCCCAGGCGCTTCTCCCAGATAGCCAGCGCCCGCTTGTAATAGGGCCGCGCCCCGGCGTAGTCACCCAGCGAATCCAACAAGCTACCAAGGTTGTTCAGCATGAGGGCAACGTCGGGGTGCTCCGGCCCCAGGCGCTTCTCCCAGATAGCCAGCGCCCGCTCCAGATATGGCCGCGCCTCAGCGTAATCGCCCCGGGCTTGCAGCAAGAAAGCCAGGTTGCTCAACGTGGTGGCGACGGCGGGATGGTCCGGTCCCAGCACCCTATCCTTGATAGCCAGCGCTCGTTCGTAGTACCGGTGCGCCTCGACAGGGTCGCCTTGCGCTTGCAGCAAGAGCCCCAAGTTGTTCAGAGTTTGGGCCGTATCGAGATGGTCTGGGCCCAGCACTGTCTCAACGATAGCCAGGGCCCGCTCGTAGTATAGGCGTGCCCCAGCCAAGTCGTCCTGCGCTTGCAGCAAGGCCCCCAGGTTGTTGAAACTGCGAGCGGTGTCAGGATGCTTCGGCCCCAGCACTTTCTCCCGGATAGCCAGCGCCCGCTCCAGGTACAGCCGTGCCCCGGCCAGGTCGCCCTGGGCATGCAGCAAGAACCCCAGACTGTTCAGGCTATTGGCGGTGTCGGGATGGTCCGACCCCAGCACCTCCTCACGAATGGCCAGTGCCCGCTCCAGGTACGGCCGCGCCCCGCTATGGTCGCCCTGGGCGGTCAATGAATTCCCCAGCTTGTTGCCTGTGGCGCCGCCGGGAGGCAGCCCAGGGAGGTCGCTGGCTGAATTAATCGCCAGATTTGGGTCATAGTGATCAAAGATAAACCGGGCTGGTCTTATGGGATCGGTAGACACGCCTTCCCTGCTTGTCTGGTTAAACTAGCACTCCTAAGAGTGTAATGCAGATAGGCAGTAGGCGCAAGGAAGTATTTCTATTCGCCGTGGGTCCAATCGGTCCAGCCCATGCCTTTGCCTGGGCTGCTGGGCATGGGGGCCGGGAAATTCGTTCCGTAGGCGTAATTAAACAGCCAGGGTTCCCAGCTATCGTCGCCACTGGCCGGGTAGTTGGCCTGCTGGTGCAGCCACGTGATGGCCCGCAGCAGGGCCTGGTCCTGCCACTGCCAGGCCGGGTAGCCCGCCCGCGTCAGCAGCTCCGCCTGAACGGTGGCCCCTTGTAGCGCCTCCCAGACGTAATTCTCCTGCGGTGGCGGCCAGGTGAAGCCGCCGCTGCGCCGCTGGTCGTCCGGCAGCACCCCGTCTATCGAATACCCGTTCCT
>JAKEFB010000124.1 GCA_022616275.1 Chloroflexota bacterium | reverse complement strand
ATTTGCAGCAGCGACAACACGGCCGCCACGTCCGGCCGCAAAAAAGTCACGTACTGGTGGTAAATCTCCGTCTCCAGCGTGCTGAACTGCGGCCCGCCCAACAGCAAAATCACCCCAAAGCTGGTAAAGGTAAACAGGTACACCAACAGACTGGTGCTAATCAGCGCCGGCCGCAGCAGCGGTAGAGTCACCTCCAGGAAAGCCTGCCACGGCGCCGCCCCCAACACCTGACCCGCCTCGACGGTGCGTGGGCTCAGGTTGGCCCAAAAGCCGCCCACCAGTCGGACGACCACCGCCACGTTGTAGAAGATGTGAGCCAGCAAAATGATCGCCAGCGTCTGTTCCAAGCGCAGCGGCCCTCGCTCCAGCCCCAATACCGCCACCAGCAGGTCGTTGGCCAGGCCATTAGGCCCTAACAGCGCTCGAAAAGCGGCCGCCACCACCACCGTCGGCATGACAAAAGGGACCGTCGCCAGCGCCCGCAGCAGCGTCTTGCCGGTAAACTCAAACCGGGCAAACAAATAAGCCGCCGGCAGCCCCACCAGCAGCGTCAGCCCGGTAGATAGCGCCGCCTGCCAGGTCGTAAACCACAGAATCTCCAGGTAGTAGCCCCGGCCGAACAACTCCACCACCGCCCCCACCGTCAGGCTCAACCGCAAAATATTCCCCAGTGGATAAAAGAAAAACCACCCCAAAAACAAAACAGGCAACAAAAATATAATATAAACCTTTGCGTGAACTTTGGCCTGCCAAAGTCTGCGTCTTTGCGTCAAACCTTTAACCCTTGCGCCTTTGCGTCAACCTCTTAACCTTTGCGCCTTTGCGTCTTTGCGTCAAAATCCGGCCGCACCCGCACCACCAGCACCGGACAAGGCGCCCGGTCCACCACCTCCGGCGTCACCTGGTCCATCAAGAACCCTTTCAACCCACTCCCGGCCGCCCGCGCCCCAATGACGATCAGGTCATAATTGCCCTGGCGCGCCTCCCGCAGAATCTCGTCACTGGCCACGCCTTGCTGCAGCTCCATCTCCGCCGGCACGCCCGCCTCGGCCAGGTGCTGGGCGCTCCAGCGCAGGTGGCGGGCTACCGGCGTATCAGTATGCAGCAACTCCTCCAGCGTCTCCTCAATCGCCTCCAACCCGGTGTACATTGTCGGCACCGGGTTGGTCACGTGCAGCAACGTCGCCTCCGCCCCGGCCGCCCGCGCCAGCCGCGCTCCAGTTTCGACCACCGCTCTACCCAACTGCTGGCCGCCGGTGCAAATGAGAATTCGCTTTAGCGCCGGCCGGCCCTCCTTGACTACCAGCACCGACCCCTGCGCCCGGTCGCTGACTTTGCGGCTCAACGTCCCCAGTAGCCCGTCAATCAACCCACTCATATCCCGCGAGCCAACCACGATCACGTCGTAACCGCCCGTCCGCGCCTCCTGCAAAATTTCGGCCAGCGGCGCGCCCTGGCGCACCGTCGTCGAGACGGCAACGTCAGGCAGCAGCCCGGCCGCCTGGGCCAGCCGCGCCTCCGCCTCGGCCCGGTCCTCGCCCGGCTGCACCACCGTCATCAACGTTACCGGCGACCCCTCCAGCCCGGCAATCAACCCCCCAAACTGGATCGTCGGCCCCGTATAAGGCAGTCCGCGAATACAAATGAGTGTCTTCATTGACTATTCTCTAATCTCCACTCTCCACTCTCCAATTACCCAATTACCTCCTAAACCCCTCCCAATCCACCCCACAACTCCAACGCCACCAATATCGCCCCCAGCAGCGGCAGGGCCGAAAAGATCAGCCGGATGCGCGGGCCGGCAAAGTAGCGCGTCGAGACCGCCCCAATTTGCGCCCCGATCGCCGCCCCGGTGTGCATCACCAGGGCAATAAAGATGTCCACGTTCCCCTTCAGCGCGTGCGTCAGCGTCCCATAGCCGGCCGAAATGACAATCTCAAACAGGTCCGTGCCCACAGCCACGTGAGTCGGCACCCCCACCACGTAAACCAGCAGCGGCATACGAATAAAACCGCCACCCACCCCCAGGAAACCGGCCAGGACCCCGCTAAACAGCCCTACCCCCAGCACCACCCACAACGACACCGCTTCAATCCCCGAGCCGGGAAAGGACAGCATTGGCCACAGGTGAATGCTATGTACCCGCCGGGTGATCGACCGGAAGGCCACTACATCCCTGACGTTCAGCTTTTCCGATCGGATCATCCGCAGGGCGCGGATGCTCTCCCAGGCAGTGAAGGCGCTGATGATCAGCAAGATGGCGATGTAGGCCATACCCACCACCTGATCCACGTTACTGGCCGCTTCCAACAACTCAATCAACTGCGCCCCGATTTCCACTCCCACTACCGTGCCGATAACCATAATAAAGCCCAGCCGCAGGTCCACGTGGCCCAGCGTCCGGTGGCGCTTGGCGGCCACAATAGACTTGCCCGTCATATGCGCCAGGTCCGTGCCTACCACCACGTTCAGCGGCACCCCCGTCCAGAACAGCAGCGGCCCGGCAATAAAACCACCCCCCACGCCAAAAAAACCGCCCAGAACGCCCACCAGGAAGCCAATTCCCACCAGGAGCAAAGGGTTAATCGTCACCCCGGCGATTGGAAAGGTCATCCCTTACTCCAAGCGCTCCAGTCCCAGCCGCTCAATTAAAAAGGCCGTCAGCATCTCCAGCAGCACCCCCTGCAGCACAATCAACGCCAGCGCCAGCGGCGCGTAAAGGATCAGGTTCGACCGGTAAAGTCCCGCTAGCCAGTCCCCCAACAACCGCAAGACCAGCAAGAAATAAGCCACGACCAAAACCGCATAAACCACCAACTCCACCACAAAATTACGAACCAGCCTCCGCTTATCAACATCCTCTTCCACGAATACCCTCCTGCGTTGGAATTTTGGATTTCTGATTTTCGATTTTAGATTCACGAACCCACCCCCAAATCTAAAATCTAAAATCTAAAATCAAAGCCCCCTCATTTCTCCCATTTCAAGTATAATTCTACCATGAACGCCAGTGAAAAAGAACGTCGGGCCGAACGGGCCGCGGCCTTACAAACAAATGCAGTTGGAATTCAGAGTTCAGGCAGCCCTCGAAGATGCCTGCAACCTGGCGGCAATAGATGTACGGACGATTAACCAGGCTCCCCTGCTGGTGCAGGGCCGGATCGCCCAGGAAGGGATTCGACTGTACGAACGGGACAAGGCGCGGCGGGTAGCTTTTGAGGTCCTGACGCTCCAGAAATATTTTGATTACCGGCCGACCGCCGAACGGATGCAAAAAGCCTTCCTCGACCATCTCCGGCAAAAAGGGTTAACTCGTGACCGATTTTGATCGCTTTGTCGGCTATATTCTCAAGACGCTTTAATCGCAAGGCCCCCAACATAAAAAGCGCCAGGCATTGGAAGCAAAACAGTTCCAACGCCCGGCACTCAATTACTTAATTACCAATTACCCAATTACCCTTCCGTCCGCCGAAAAAGGCCGCCAAACTGGTCAATCAAACTATACACCACCGGCACAACCACCAGCGTCAACAACGTACTGACCAGCAGCCCGCCAATTACCGTCGTCGCCAGCTCGGCCGCAATAATCGCCCCCGCCTCCTGGCTGGCCGCCAGCGGCAGCAACGCCAGGATCGCCGTCAGCGCCGTCATCCAGATCGGCCGCAGCCGCGTCCGGCCGCCCCGCACCAGCCCATCGTAAGCGTTCAACCCCCGCTTGCGCAGTTTCTGCACCAGGTCCATCAGCACGATAGCGTTCGTCACCACGATCCCGACCAGCATCATCAGCCCAATCATCGCCGAGATACCCAGGACGCTGCCCGTGATAAACAGCGCCAGCGCCGCGCCCACCAGGGCAAACGGCAGGCTGAACAGAATCGTAAACGGGTGGATCAGGCTGTGGAAGGACAGCGCCATAATCACGTAGACGATCACAATTGAGTACAGAATCGCCGTCAGCATGTCCCGGAAGCCCTGCGTCTGCTGTTCCGACTCAAAGCCCTCCGTCACCTCCACCCCTTCCGGCAGGCTCTCCAGGTCGGCCACCGCTTCCTTGGCCGCCTGCGTCACGCCCAGCGTATTCTCCGTCTCCAGCTCACCGCTGAAGCTGATCGCCGGCCGGCGGTCAATGCGGATGATCGTCTCGCTGCCGCCTGCCCCGGCGTCGTCCACGTTGCTGGAGATATTGACGATCTCCGGCCGGCCGTCTCCATCCACGTCCACCCCGGCCAGGGCCTGCTTCACGTCCTCCACCAGCGACCCCAGTTGCTCCATTGAGTCGCCCGTAATAATCAGGCTAAAGCCGCCGAAGCCGGTCTGGGCCGCGGCCGAGACGACCACGTTCTCCTGGCCAAAGGTTTCCTCAGCCTCCTGGCGGATCTCGCCCGTCAGCGCCGCCAGCTCCTCCTGGTCCTCCACCGTGATCGTCACGTTGGCCACGTTCTGGCTGACGTTGCCGCCGCCAAAAAAGGCGGCAAAACCGCCGGCGCTGCCGATCTCAGTCTGGACCGTCTCCACGCCGGCTAACTGGCCAACCCCGGCCTCAAACTCCTGGACCAGTTCGTCTGTCTCTCGCATCTGCGTCCCGGCTGGCAGCTCGACGCTCACGTTAATCGTCGGCTCGCCCAGGCTGGGGATAAAGCTCTGCGGCAGTTGGCCCAACAGGAAGAGGCTGCCCGCGAAGATCACCGCCGCGATGGCCAGCGTCTCTGCCCGGTGCGTCAGCGCCCACTCCAGGATTGGCGTGTACCAGCGCTGCATCGTCGTCTCCCGCTCCTCGGGAATGTACTCCTTCCGGATCAACAGGTAGGCCATCACCGGCACCACCGTAATCGCCACCACAAAGCTGGCCATCAGCGCGTACGTCACCGTCAGGCCGAAGGGTAGGAAGAACGAGCCGATCAGGCCGCCCAGCAAGCCCAGCGGCAGGAACACCGCCACCGTTGTCGCCGTCGAGGCGAAGATGGCAATGGCCACCTCGTGCGTCCCCTGGATGACGGCCGTCTTCGGGTCGTCCCCCTTCTGGATGTGGCGGAAGATATTCTCCAACACCACAATCGAGTCGTCCACCACCCGGCCGACCGCTACCGTCAGCCCACTGAGCGTCATAATATTCAGCGTCACGCTGGTTGGAAACAGGCGGGCAATGAAGTTCAGGACACCACTATTGGTCGAGTCGGCCAGGTTATGCACCCACTCGCCCAGCGTCGGCGGGATCCAACGCATCAGCAGGAAGGCGATAAAGACCGACAGTGGAATAGACACGCCCGTCACCAGCGTCGCCCGCCAGCTCAGCTTATACCGGCCGCCCACGTGGCCGCTCAGGAAGATCAGAATGATGACCACCGCAAAAGCCGCGCCCAGGCCGCCTTCGCGGGAAACGCCGGCAATCGAGTCCTCGATAAAACTGGCCTGCTCAAATACCAGCTTGTACTCCACCCCGGGGTTCGCGTCCACGTAAGCCTGCAGCGCGTCAAAGACCCGGTGCGCCACCATCACCGTGTTGGCGTCGCCGTCCTTGAAGACGTTCAGAATCAGGCTGGGGTTGCTGTCGGTCCGGGTGATGCTCGCTTCCGGCACAAAAGCGGCGATTTCCCCGGCGGCAATCCCCCGCAGCCGCTCGGCCAGCGCCGGCTCAAAGGCCTCCGGGTAATTGTCCAGCAGGTAAGTCAGCGTCTCTGGGGCCATCAGCTCCAGGATCGCCGGCGACAGCGCCTCGACAAATCCCTCTTCATTCTCGGCCAGGTAAGCCATCACCTCCGGCGACAGCGCGCCCATCCACGCCGCCGGGTCCTGTATCTGCGGCGACTGCGGCAGTGTGTTCAACAGGTCGGCCGCCGGGGTCTCCGAACCGCCCATGAACTGGTTGTTCAGAATATCGGCCGCCGTCGTGAACAGGGGCGGCGTGCCGTCCGGGCCGGGTTCGGCCCATGGTCCGCTCAACGGCGGCGCGCCGGCCGCAGCCTCGGCCGCCGCTTCGGCCTCTTCCCGCGCCAGTTGGCCAGCCCCGCCAAACTCGGCCGCCAGCTCGTCCAGTTCCGTCCGCAGTTCAGCGTCCAGGCTATCCACGAACTCCGGCGGCAACAGGCCAATCACCTCCGGCTGCAAGGCTCGCAAATTGTCCGGCGTCAGCAGTTGCAAGATCTGCAACGCCTGCGGGCCAAAGGCGTTAATCTGGCGCATAAACTCCGGTGTAATGTCGTAAGCATACTCCAGCGCCACGCCGAATTGCTGCGCCCCCTGGATCAACACGTCCGGCAGCCGGGCCGGGTCCGGCGTGGCCGTTGGCGGCGCTACAGCCTCCTGGGCCGCCGCAAACTGCGCCGCCCGCACGGCAATCACCGCCAGCGTCTGCTGCAACCCTTCCTCCAGCCCGGCTCGATACTCAGCCGGCAAAGCCGCCTGCACCGCCGGCGTAAAAGCCAGGATCTGCGCTTCCGTCAGGTCCGCCAGCAATTGCGGCGCGCTGGCCGCCAGCAGCGCCATCCCTTCCGGCGTCACATCGGCCGTCGTCGCCAGCGGGAAACCCGCCGCCGCGCCGGCCTGGATCCACGACTCCGGCAACGCCACCGGTTTCGGCGCTTTGCCCCCCGCCGCCAGTCGGATCGCTTCCAACTGGGCCAGCAGCCCTTCGTCCAGCGCCCCTTCTTCCACCGCCGGCAGGGCCACCGCCACCGCCGCCGGGTCAATCGCCCGCCACATCGCCGGCTCCAGATCCGCCAGCAACTCCGGGGCAAAGTTGACGATCCCTTCCATCACTTCCGGCGTCACGTCGGCCGTCGTCGCCAGCGTCAGGCCGGCCGCGGCCGCGCCCTCAACCCACGATTCCGGCAGCGCTATCGCTTCTACTTCCACCCCTCCGATTGGCGCTTCCGTTTCCGCCTGGGCCGCTTCAAACTGGGCTGCCCGGACGCTTATAATCGCCAGCGTCTCCTGCAACCCTTCGTCCAGCGTGGCCACGTAGTCGGCCAGCAGCGCTGGCTGCGCCTCCGGGCTCAGGGCCAGGATCTGCTCCTCGGTCAGGTCGGCCAGCAGTTGTGGGGCAAAGCCGGCAATCCCTTCCAGCACCTCCGGCGTCACGTCGGCCGTCGTCTCCAGCGTAAAACCGGCC
This sequence comes from Chloroflexota bacterium, assembly GCA_022616275.1. Lineage (GTDB taxonomy): Bacteria > Chloroflexota > Anaerolineae > Promineifilales > Promineifilaceae. The sequence continues at coordinate 7,570 of JAKEFB010000124.1, read as the reverse complement.
GTCGCAGCGGCCGCCACCCACGACTCCGGCAGCGCCACCGGCTCGGCCGCCTGACCCTCGGCCGCCAGCCGGATCGCTTCCAGTTGGGCCAGCAACGACTCGTCCAGTTCTCCTTCCACCGCCGGCAAGGCTACCGCCACCGCCGCCGGGTCAATCGCCCGCCACATACTTGGTTCCAGGTCGGCCAACAGTTGCGGGGCCAGGCCGGCAATCCCCTCCATCACCTCCAGTGTCAAGTCGGCCGTCGTTTCCAGGGTGAAGCCGGCCGCGGCCCCAGCCTCCACCCACGATTCCGGCAGCGCCACTGGCTCCACCTCCGGCTTTTTGACCGGCTCTGCGGTGGCTTCCGGCGTTGGCTCGGCCGTCGCCGTCGGTTCAGCAGTGGCCGTCGCCTCGGCCGCTTCGCCCTCGTTCAGCAGCGCCAGCGACTCGGCCACCGTGTACTGGTTAATGCCGCCAAACTCGGCCGCCAGCTCGTCCAACTGGGCCTGCAGCTCCGGGTCCAGCGTAGACATGTACTCCATCGGCAGCAGGGCCAGCGTCTCTGGCGGGGCATAGGGCAGCACCTCCGGCGGGATGAGCCGCAAGACGGCCAGCACCTGCTCGTCGGTCCCCTCAAGGCCGGCCAACACATCCGGCGTCACGTCCTGGGCATATTCCACCTCAATGCCCAATGTCCTGGCCCCCTGGATCACCACCAGCGGCAGCCGGCCGGGCGCTTCCGGTTCTTCTTCCTCGACCACCGTTTCCTCCGGCAATTCCTGGCCGCCGCTCACGCTTACCTCGCTGACCTGCTCCAGCTCCTCAAGCTGAGGCTGCAGCTCCTGCGTCACCTGTTCCTTCAACTCCGGCAGCGTCAATTGGTCCGAGGAAACGCTGGCCACCACCACCGGCAGGTCGCTCAGGCTGAAATTCAGCACCTGCGGCTCCACCCCTTCCGGCAGCGCCGTCTCGGCCACGGCCGCCTCAATGCCGGCCAGCACCTCGCTCTGGTCCAGACCAAACTCGTTGCGGACAATGACAAAGGCAAAGCCGCTGCTGGTCGTAGACTCCACGTTCACCACCCCCTCCACCTCGGCCAGCTTATCTTCCAGGGGAATCGTCACCTCGTCCAGGAAAACCTGGGACGATTCGGCGTCGGGCCACTGGGCCACCACCACCGTCTGGGGAAACTCAATACTGGGCAATAATTCCAGGTTCAGGTCCGTCATCGCCAGCACCCCGGCCACCAGGCTCACCAGCGACAGGGCAATCACCAACCAATAAGCTCTCAGCGAGAGCCGCGTAATTCGGTCAAACACTCTTGCGATCATGCTTCTCCTTCGTCAATTGCGGCAGGGATTGAGGCTAGAGCTTCCCCACCCTTCAGATTGGGGATTTTCTTTGTGTTCTCTCTGTGCATCTCTGTGCAATCCTTGATTGCCCTTCTCCGTGCTCTCTGTGTTCCCCTTCCACTTCCGCCGTGGCAAACACCTGCTGTAGCACGTTCAGTCCGACCACTAGGGCGTCGTGCTCGGCCGGTGTCAACCGGGCGAGCAGAGCCATCACCGGCGCAGCCGCTTGCTGCGAAATCAGCCGCAGCTCCTCCTGGCCGGCCGGCGTCAACGCCAGCATCACCACCCGGCGGTCGGCCGCCAGGCGCGTCCGCTTCACCCAGCCCCGCTCCACCAGCGTCGAAATCGAGGCCGACATCGTCGGCAAACTCACCGCCTGGTACTCGGCCAGGTCGCTCAGATTACACGAGCCTTGATGCAGCATCACCAGCACGCCAAACTGCGACGGCGTTAGCAGATTACCCTTGCGCCGCAGCTCGGCCGCTACCGTCCGCATCACCAGCGGAATAATTTCCAGCACTTGTTGGGCAGTCGAACGAACGTCAGATGTCATAGCACAGAAAAAAGCCGGGCGCTGGCACGCACCCGGCCACGACAATCACTTCTTAAAAACTTAGGCCACCTAATAATTAGCTAACCTAATTATAAAACTCCCGCCATTCCTGTCAAGGTTGAAACCGTTCCCTATCCGCTAACACCACTGTGGCGGCGTTGGCGCCGGCTTGACCCCAAATGCCACCGCCAGGGTGGGTGCTGGCCCCGGTTATATACATATTTTTGATAGGGGTCCGATACTGCCCTAAGCCCAGCGCCGGTCGAAACATAAATAGTTGCCTGGCAGACATGGTGATATGAGCAATATTGCCCCGGACCAGATCAAGTTCACGCTCAAAATATTCGGGGCTTTCAATGAAGCGGGCCACAACGGCCTCTGATACATTCGGCGCATACCGGGCCAGCGTCTGTAGCAATAAATCCGCCGCTTCGGCTTCGTAGTTAGACCAGGAACGGCCGTTGGCCAATGTATATGGAAAATATTGCCCCCACAGATATAGAACATGCTGGCCTGGTGGGGCCAAGGTCTGATCAACTGCCGAAAAAGTCATGGCTACCAAAGCCGGTTCTGTGGCTGGTAACCCCCTCTCAAATTGGTGCCACCCCTGGGCCAGGATGTCTAAAGTGGGGCAAACCAATTGAATAGCCTTATGTTGCGGGCCAGAACTGCCGGGTCGAGCCAGGTAATCGGGCAAAGCGTCCATCGCCAACCGCACGGACACCCCAAGTCCATTGCCAGTTTCGCTCCGTTGAATTTTTCGTTGCCAGCGGGCTGATAATGCCGTCCCCAACAACCGTGCCGTGGTAAAAATATGGGTTCCCGAAATGACTTGATGTGCCGATAGCTCTGACCCATCAGCCAATATCACCCCCACTGCTTGCCCCGCCTGGACTAAAATGCGCTCAACAGGTGCCCGCGTCATGACCTGGCCTCCGTGCGCCTGGATCATTTTGGCCAGGGCTTGGGTCAATTGACCCGCCCCACCCCGCGGACGCGTAAATCCGGTTAAATGGTAAGTGGCAAACCAGGCGGCATGAAACGCAGAGCCCGCTTCAAAAGGAGACACGCCCCCCTGAGCCGCCATCCAACCGATCAATGCCTGCAGTTGGGGGCTGGCAAAGGTTTGGCGCAGGAAAGGGATCAGGCCCAACCGGAGCTGGCCTAAACGGCGCGGGTGATGCCAAAAGTGGGGCAAGACCTTGCGCCACAGAGAACGACCCAAATTGAGTGGCCTGGGCACTTGCCCCATCAGTTCAATCATCGTTTGGGTAAAAGGAAGATAATCCTGGACAAACTGGTAGTAACGGTCTGCATCGGCTGGGGAAATGGTAGCAATACTGTGACAGGTTTGAGCAAGGTCCTTCCAAATGAACAGGTGGGATCCATCTGGAAATGGGGCGAACATACAAGGCTCCAATGGAATGGGCTCAAAGCCGTAGGCAGCCAGGTTTAATTCCTCAATGATGGAGGTTAAATGAATCAGGGAGAGGGCTGAGCCGCCTATATCAAATTGATAGCCCGGCACAATCTCTTCTGTGGCGACAGCCCCCCCTACCACGTGCCGTCGTTCCAGTACACAGACCTTATATCCGGCTCGGGCCAGGTAGCCGGCACAAATCAACCCATTGTGCCCGGCGCCAACGATGATCGCATCATAATCAGGCATCTAGACCAACAATTTTTGTAACCGCACTGAGCCAGGGGCCAGTTGTTGCGCGATCTTGACGCCGGATAGGATGGCGCTTTCATGGCAATCTACGTCATAGGTATACATACCGGCCAACCACAGGTTGTGGTGGCCTTGCTGGGCTTGAACCAGTTTTTGGCTGGCAAAATAAGCAGCGTTGACTTTGGGGTGCCAGTAGCTGGTTTGGGCATAGAGGGGATCAGGCAATTCGGCCTCGTAAGAGACCCAGCTCTTAAAAATCGGCCGTTTATCCATCCGCCAATATTTCCAGATACTATTGGAGGCGTACCGGCCATCATACCGGATGTTAACAACTGACCAATCTTGGGGACGGGCTGGCATCAGACGGGTATCGCCGTGGATGGCGATGTGGGTTTGAAAATAATCAATTTGCTCGAGGGCCTGGCGCAAAACGGTCGCTTCCTCCACGCCGGCCAATAGTTGGCTGGCCTCAAAAGCATTAGTGGCCAACACCACTTGATCAAACTCCCATTGATTGCCCTGCTTGTCTGTCACCTCATACCCGCCAGCCCTGGTTCTGGTCAGGCCCGTGATTTCCGTTTCCAGATGAATGGTCGTGCGCTTTAAATCACTGGCTACAGCCTGGATGTAGGTTTGCGTGCCGCCCACAATATCCAACCAATAAAAAGGGGCCAGGCCAGCCGGTTGATGCATATAGGCATAACGGAGCACATCATAAGCCATAAACTGCTGGTACTCTTCTGGTTCCAGACACCAACCAGCTAACAAAAAGGGGTAGAGAAACTCTTCTTTAAACCTTTTGGTCAGGAACAGGCTTTCGATAAATTGGGCCACCGTCGCATTCATATCCCGCGCTTCCATCAAAGGTTTGGCTCGGGTTAAAACGTGGCGGAACTGAAGCAATTCAAGCACTTTGCCCGGCCAAAAACTGGCCCACCGAATTTTGCCCTCACGTAGCGGCGGCAAGACCGTAACTCGTTTGTGGTCGGTGGTGTAAAAGGTAGCCGACATAGGGTACCGGTAGAGAGGTACTTCTAGGTGGTTGAGCAAGCGGCTGAAAGTCGGAAACATCTCCGCCGAAAAAAACTCAAACCCGCCGTCAATACCAAATGTTTGGCCCTCGACTTCGACTTGATAGGTATCGGCATGCCCGCCTAAACGGGGTTGTTTTTCAAATAATATAATCTCGTGTGCTTCTTCTAAGAGCCAGGCAGTACTAAGCCCGGCCCCACCCGATCCAATGACGGCCGTTCGCATTCACCGTCCTCCTGTGAGTTTCTAACCTTGTATAGTACCCCAAAATATATCTCATCCGCTTGACATTTCATACCGGGCACGGTAGCATGTTTGTCACAAGATACAATTGAATAGGCGGGAAAACGCAAGCGCATGAGCCTGCCGGCCGGCCCCACACAACCGGTCGTCAGGCTGACGAGGTGGAGGTTCCCCACCGCGAGGTGGGCGCTAACACCGTAGGGGCTTGATGCATCAAGCCCCTACGGCGGAAAGTCGAAAGTTCAGCGGATGCCTCCCAGGGTCGCCACACCCTGATTGTTTCTCCCCCTCCAAACCAAGCAGACTCACAAACCGGCCATGCAAGCGGCCGACAAAAAGTCCGCAGTGGCCACAGCCCGGCGCTCCGTCGCCAGGCCGTGCCATCCCCGGAGGTTTCATCATGTGTGGTATTGTTGGTTACGTCGGACCGCGCCAGGCGCAAACGATCATCTTGAACGGCCTCAAACGGCTCGAATACCGCGGCTATGACTCGGCCGGCCTGGCCGTGCTCGAACAAAACGGCCGCGTCGCCATCCGCCGCGACGTCGGCAAGCTGGCCAACCTCGAAGAACTGGTCGCCGCCGCCCCCCTCAAGGGCCACGCCGGCATCGGCCACACCCGCTGGGCCACCCACGGCGCGCCCAGCCAGCGCAACGCCCACCCCCACACCGGCATGAACGGCCGCGTCGTCCTCGTCCACAACGGCATCGTCGAAAACTACCTCGAATTGCGCCAGGAACTTACCGCCGCAGGCGTCCGCTTCGCCTCCGAGACCGACACCGAAGTCATCGTCCAGTTGGTCGAGCGCTACCTGGAAAGCGGCCTGGAATTCATCGCCGCCGTCCGCCAGACCCTCGGCCAGCTCAAAGGATCCAACGCCGTTGTCGTCATGACCGTAGACGACCCCGGCCGGCTCGTCACTGCCCGTCTTGGCAACGCCGGTGGCATCACCCTCGGCCTGGGCCAGGGCGAAATGTTCATCGCCTCCGACATCCCCGCCATCCTCGAGCACACCCGCGACGTCGTCTTCCTCGAAAACCGCCAGATGGCCGTCGTCACCCGCGACGGCTACCAGGTCATGGACCTCGACGGCCGCCCCGTTCCGGCCGGCGTCCAGACCATCCCCTGGGACCCCGTCAGCGCCGTCAAGGGCGAGTACAAGCACTTCATGCAAAAAGAAATCTTCGAGCAACCCCGCGCCCTCATTGACACCCTCCGCGGCCGGGTCGAGTTTGATCGCGGTGAAGTCTGCCTGCCCGAACTCAACCTGACCCCCGAACTGGCCAACCACATCCACAAGCTCTTCATCGTCGCCTGCGGCACCAGCTACTACGCCGGACTGATCGGCAAATACATCTTCGAGTCCATCGCCCGCCTGCCGGTCGAGGTCGAATACGCCTCCGAGTTCCGCTACTACGACCCCATCATTGACAATCACACCGCCGTCCTGGCCATCACCCAGTCCGGCGAGACGGCCGACACCCTGGCCGCCAGCGAGCAGGCCAAAGCCCAGGGCGCCACTCTGTGGTCCATCGTCAACGCCATCGGCAGCCAGTCCATGCGTCTCTCCGACGGCTACGTCGCCATGCAGGCCGGCCCCGAAATCGGCGTGGCCAGCACCAAGGCCTTCACCACCTCCCTGGTAGACCAGTACATGATCGCCTGCCTCCTCGGCCGGCTCCGCCGCGCCGTCTCCCCCGCCGAACTGCGCCGCCTGGTCCAGGGGCTGTCCCAATTGCCCGACCTGGCCGGCCGCGTCCTCGACCACGACGCCGAATACCAGGCCCTGGCCAACCACTTCTTCAAGGCCCAGAACTTCCTCTTCCTCGGCCGGGGCATCAACTACCCCGTCGCCCTCGAAGGCGCTCTCAAGCTCAAAGAAATCAGCTACATCCACGCCGAAGGCTACCCGGCCGGCGAGATGAAACACGGCCCCATCGCCCTCATAGACGAGACCATGCCCGTCGTCGCCGTCGTCACCCGCGACCACCTCTACGACAAGATGGTCAGCCAGGTCGAGCAGGCCAAAGCCCGGGGCGGCGTCGTCATCGCCCTGGCCACCGAAGGTGATGAGGCCATTGCTGAAAAAGCCGACCACGTCATCTACGTTCCCGAAGCCCCGCCCCTCCTGGCTCCCGTCGTCAACGTCATGCCCCTCCAGTTACTCAGCTACCACATCGCCGTCCGCCGTGGCTGCGACGTAGACCAGCCCCGCAACCTGGCCAAGAGCGTGACTGTCGAATAGATTCGTCTTCAATGACTTGGCTTCCCTCTTGCCAACTTTTGCCCTATCCAACTCACAAATGCCCCAGCAGTGATGCCAATGCTAAGGACTATGATGAAATCTATTCTACCCTCCGCCACCTGCCACCTGCCACTTGCCCCTTGTCCCAATTAGTTGTGGGTCCAATCAGTCCAGCCCATGCCCTTACCTGCGTTGCTGGGCATGGGCGCCGGGAAATTCGTCCCATAGGCATAATTAAACAGCCACGGTTCCCAGCTATCGTCGCCCGCCGCCGGAAAGTTGGCCTGCTGGTGCAGCCAGGTGATCGCCCGCACCAGGGCCTGGTTCTGCCACTGCCAGGCCGGGTAGCCCGCCCGCGTCAGCAGCTCCGCCTGAACGGTGGCCCCTTGCAGCGCCTCCCAGACGTAATTCTCCTGCGGTGGCGGCCAGGTGAAGCCGCCGCTGCGCCGCTGGTCGTCCGGCAGCACCCCGTCTATCGAATACCCGTTCCT
>JAKEFB010000123.1 GCA_022616275.1 Chloroflexota bacterium | reverse complement strand
GCTTCTGGACCAATGGCAGCCAGGGCGGTGGTGGCGCCCAAACGAACACCGTAGGCTTCATCCTCTATGGCGCTTTGGAATAGTGCGGGTAGCGCCTCTTTGGCCGCCGGGCCCATCAGCTTAAGTCGCTCAGCAGCAGTTTCGCGCACAAGATCTTGAAAGAACTTGCTGCTGTGGCTGAAACGAAGCGCTTTGACGATGCCACCAACGCTATCGCCGGTATGCCTTTGAAAATCGTCCACGATGACGGCGGCGGCCCATTTATCGGTGTGGCGGTACCGGCCGAGTCCGGCTCTATCGAATTCGTCATCTTCGCCAGAACGCTCTAGACCCAGGAGATGCAGTACCTGGTTAATGGCGTTGCCATACAGTGGGCCAGCAGCGATCCGGCCGTTCGACCACACGAGCGCTTGCTGGCTCCCCAGACCACCGAAGTAGCCTGCTTCGAAGTAAGCAACTAACCCCTCATGGGAAATGTGCTCGATCCAGTCCGCCAATGCTGGCGAGAGCGATTCAAACCCGTGAAGTCCACCCTTATCCTTTCTCAATGCCTGTTTGTTAATTTCCTGATACAAGGCATCAATCATGGGAATAAGCGCCAATCCCTCGACCAAAGGTACTACATAAGCGTTGCTGAAGGCTGATGCATGTTTCCGCAAGATAGACTCCCTTGCGGCCACGGCTTCAATTTCGTAACTCATATCGTCGGCCACTCGTGGTCAAGCAAGGCGTAAAGCAGGTGATCGTGCCATTGGCCCTTGACAAACTCCTTCTCCCGCAGCCGACCCTCCTGGCGCATGCCAATCTTTTCCAGGACCCGCGCCGAGCCAACGTTATCGGCCAGACAGTAGGACCAGATCCGGCGCATCCTCAGCTCTTCAAAACCAAAGCGGAGAATGGCCCGCGCCGCCTCGGTAGCGTAGCCGTGACCCCAATAACGGCTGTCCACTTCGTAACCGATGTTCGCTTCCCGCAACCCAGGGTCATTGACCCGGATGCCGCAGTTGCCAATGAGGCGATCTTCCTGCTTCAAAATAAGCGCCAGTTGGAACTTCAGGCGCGGCCGCCTCCTTTGCTGCTCCAGGAACATCCCCACGAACGCCCGCACGTCGGCTTCCGTCCGTTCCATCCAGTGGTAATAACGCAGGTACAATGGATCGGACTGGTAAGCCAGCACGGCCACCCAATCGCCCTCCACAAACTCCCGCATCAGCAATCTTTCTGTCTCCAGTACCACCTTCACCTCAACGTACAGGCGCAAGATCTCTACCACCCATCACTCATTACTCATCACTAGCCCAGCCACCATCACCAGAAAGACCTGGCTTTCATACTCGGCAAAACGGCCGGCCGAGGCTTCACCCCAGGCGACCACCTCCCGGCCGGCGATGTTCGTCGCCATGACAAAGCCCCAGATCGCGTCGTCCCCGGCCGGGTAGACAAAATCGGCCCGCGTCCAGACGTTGCCGGCCAGCAGGAACGGATAGCCTTCGCTGCGGACAAAACCGTCTACCCCCTTTCCGGCCAGACCCAACCACTGCTCAACGCTATCCAGGGTATCTTCGCTGGCCTGGGGGCCTACCCGTAAGGCCAGGAAACTGGCTCCATCCCCGGCGCTAATACGCTGCCAGCCGCTGTCCAGCCGGGCGTAACTATAATCAACCGGGACGGACGTAGTAAAATCCTCCGTCGCCAGGGCCACCCACCGGCCGGGCTGCCGGCCGGCGGCCCACGGCCGGAAAACCCAGCGCTCATTCAGTACGCGGACAAACTCCAGGGTAGCCGCTTCGTCAGTCGCCAGGCCGTCCACGTCAATGACATAGCCCAGGCCGTCGCGGATGAAGGTCATAAAGACGCCGGTGTGGGGGCCGTCGGGGCTATCATAGCCATAGGCCGTACGCAGGCTACCCACTCCACCCTCGCCGCCCAGCAGAGCTTCATCCTCAAAGAGCATGTCCACCGCGCCAAAGGTAGCCAGGGCCTGGCTTTTCAGCCCGGCCGGCGTACTCGTGGCCGCGTCCGGGTGCAGCGTGACCGTCAGCCGGCTATGACCGGCCGGATCGCCAGTAAACAGCCAACCGCCGGCCACAGCCGGCGCCGGCCAGCCGGCCGGGTAAAGAAATTGAAAGCCCTGCTGCAGGTCCAGATAGACACGGTAGCCCGGTAGCAAGGCGTCATTATTCACCGTCACGTCAGCCAGGGCCTCACGCCGCTCGCCGGCGGCCGTTTCGGCGGCAAAGCCCAGGAAATACGCCCCGCTGGCCAGCGGCCGGCGCTCAAAGAACAACTGGCCCGCTTCGTTAAAGACCAACGTCACTCCTGGCTCGGCAGCCAGCCCACCATCAGCAGCCAGGTAAAAGTTGCTCACCTGAAACTCGCTGCCCAGCTCCGGGAAAAGTTCATGGCTCTCGTCGGAAACGTTCCAGGCCCCTCTCAGCCGGCCGGACTCCAGGTCAAAAAGTAGCATTGCGTCAATGAAGTCTTCGCCGGCAACCCGGCGGAAACGCCCCCGCACCTCACGCTGTCCGCCGTCCTGGCCGGCCGGCCAGGCGACGACGAAATCGCCGCTGAGGGCGTCGCTCAAAAAGGCCGCTTCGGCCGGCCAGACGGTATAAAATTCGTGGACTCCATCTCGCCAGCTCTCGGCTGCCGGCGGTATTTCCTCGTAGACTACCAGGCGGCGCCGGCCGTCTGGCTCGTAGCGGCCGGCCAGCCGAACCAGGCGGGCCAGGCCAAAGCCGGCCACCTCGGCCTCGACGTAGGCCGGGTGTTGGGCGCTGGCCGCGTCGTTGCTGGCGCTGACCAGGGCCATTTGCAACCGCAGCGGCGGACCGTCTCCAGTGCGGGCGTGGGGCAAGGCCCCGGCCGGCACCGGGGTGGGTGTGGGGGTTGGAGTGGGTACCGCTGTTGGCGTTGGCCGGCCGGCCGGGGGCCGCTGCCCAGCGCAACCGGCCGCGGCCAGGAACCAGCAGGCAGCCAAAAAGAGCCAGACGATACGCATGGGGAAACGCCGAGTCATAAGTCCGGAATTATAACGCGCAAGTAATTAATTGCTCCAAAGACAGTAGCCAAATGCTTGTGCTGCTTGCTTCAGCATGATACCCTATCCTAGAGGATTATATCTCTTTCACGCTGGAGCAAGTTCGTGCCCATTATCCGCACTCCTGACGAACAATTTGACAACCTGTCTGGTTTCCCCTTTGGCCCGCACTATGTCGAAGTCAACGGCTTGCGGGTGCATCACCTCGACGAAGGCCCGGCCGCCGGCCTCGAAACCATCCTCTGCCTGCACGGCGAGCCGACCTGGTCCTACCTCTACCGCAAAATGATCCCACCCCTGGCCGGCCGCCACCGGGTGTTGGCTATGGACTTTATCGGCTTCGGCCGTTCCGACAAATACACCGGCATAGCCGATTACTCTTTTCAGATGCACTACGACACGGTCGTTGGCTTCATCGAGGCGGTAGACTTGGGCCACATTACCCTGGTCGTCCAGGATTGGGGCGGCCTGATCGGGCTGACCGTCGCCGCCGACCGGCCGGAACGTTTCGCCCGGCTGGTTATCCTCAACACCTTTTTGCCCACCGGCCAGGAGCCGGCCGGCGAGGCTTTCCTGCGCTGGCGGGCCTTTGCCGAACGGCTGGGGACCAAATTGCCTGTCGGCCGGGTCATTCGCGGCGCTTTAACCCACCCGGAAACCATCACCGAGGAAGAACTGGCTGCCTACGAGGCCCCCTTCCCCGACGACAGTTACAAGGCTGGCGCGGCCGCCTTCCCCCTGCTCGTGCCCCTCCAGCCGGACGACCCCGGCGCGGCCGAGATGCGCCAGGCGCGCCAGGCGTTGGCTCACTGGTCCAAGCCGGCGCTGGTCATGTTTTCCGACGGCGACCCGATCATGCGCGGTGCAGACCACTTCTTCCGCCGGCTCATTCCCACGGCCGCTGACCAGCCTGAAATCACTATACGCAACGCTGGTCATTTCCTCCAGGAAGAAAAAGGCGAGGAAATTGCCGGCTATATTTTGGATCTCATTCATCGCGAATCACGCGAATGAGCGAATTGCGCGAATTTTTATAGTAATATGGGAACTTCTTCTCTGCGCCTTAGCGTCTTTGTGTCTTTGCGTTAAAATTCCGACACCTTGTCACTGGTTCAGGCTTCGCCCTGAACACGGCTAACCGCTTCGGTTAGCCTGCCACCTTGTCAAGCATAAAAGGACGTACCATTCATGGCTTCCAACCAATTGAAAAAAGCCCCGTTCGCGCCGGTTGACACGGCCTGGCTGCGAATGGAGGACCCCACTAACCTGATGATGATTACCGGCGTCATCATCTTTGACGAGCCATTGGAGTTCCAACGGCTGAAAGAGACCATCCAACAGCGGCTGTTGAAATATGACCGCTTCGCCATGCGGGTCGTGCCGTCTAAGGTCCCGCTCCGGCCGCCGCAGTGGGAGACCGACCCCACCTTCGACCTGAACGCTCACGTCCACCGCGTGGGCCTGCCGGCCCCCGGCGACCAGGAGACGCTGCAAGAACTGGTCAGCGACCTGATGAGTACGCCGCTGGACTTCAGCAAGCCGCTGTGGCAGTTCCACCTCGTCGAGGGCTACGGCGATGGCTGCGCCCTGCTTTGCCGGCTACACCACTGCATTGCCGACGGCATCGCCCTGATCCGGGTCATGCTGGCCATGACCGACGACGAGCCGGAACCACCGGAACCGGCCGCGCCGGCCGGCAGCCAGCGGCCGCGTCGCCAAAAGGGTAATCCCGTCCTCGCCCCGGCCGTCAAGGCCAGGCAAGTGGCCGAAAATATGCTGCACGAAAGCATGGAGGCGCTGCTCAACCCGTCCAAAACGATGGATATGGCTAAATTTGGGGCCAACGCCACCACCTCACTCGGCCGGCTGCTGGCCCTTAGCCCGGACCCCATGACGAACTTTAAGGGCAAGCTGGGCGTCGGCAAGCGCGCCGCCTGGTCCCAACCCATCCCCCTGGCCGCCGTCAAAGCCATCAGCAAGGTGACGGGCGGCACGGTCAACGACGTGCTGCTGACCGCCGCGGCCGGGGCCCTGGGCCGCTACCTGCGCCACCACGGCCAGCCGATTGGCGGCCTCGACTTCCGCGCCGCCGTCCCGGTTAACCTGCGGCCGATGGACGAGGAACCAACGCTGGGTAACAACTTTGGCCTGGTCTTTCTGGCCCTGCCGGTGGGTGTTGACGATCCCCTGGAGCGGCTGCAGGAGCTGAAGCGGCGGATGGACGCCATTAAGGGCTCAGTCGAAGCGGTGGTGGCCTTTGGCATCCTGGCTGCGGTGGGCCTGGCTACGGCCGAAATCCAGGACCTCGTCGTCCAGCTCTTCGGAGCCAAGGCGACGACGGTCATGACCAACGTGCCCGGCCCGCGCGAGACGCGCTACTTTGCCGGCAAAGCCATGCGCCAGGTCATGTTCTGGGTGCCCCAGTCTGGCCGGCTGGGACTGGGCGTCAGCATCCTCAGCTACGCCGGCGAGGTGCTGCTGGGAGTGGCCACCGACGCCGGCCTGGTGCCTGATCCAGAGATGATTATCCAATCATTCCAGGAAGAGTTTGAGGCGCTGCTGGCCCTGGCAGCGCCGGCCGAAGCCCCGGCGACCAAAGTCCAGGCCACCGCTTAACTCCCTATGCTTCCTTTTGGCCACGCTGCCGGCGGTTACCTGGCAGGCACATTGTCGGCCTGGCTGCACCAGAGCCGGCCGGAGGAAATCCGAAAACTGCAACTGGCCGGGCTGGCCGGCGGTCTCCTGCCTGACCTGGACCTGCCCGGCCGTTATGCCCTGAGCAAGGTACTCCCGCTTCCAGCAGATATTCGCCACCACACCTGGGTGACGCACACCTTTCCCTTCTACCTGGTCCCCGGCGGCCTGCTCACCCTGTGGGCCAGGCGGCGTAAAAAAGAGCGCCTGGCCCGCTACGCTGCCACGGTCACGGCCGGCGTCTGCGTCCACCTGGCCCAGGACACCTGCGGCACCGGCGACGGGATGCAGCTTTTCTTTCCCTTCAGCCGGCACATGTCCGGCTTTCGCCTGCTGCACGTCCACGGCCGGGAGTGGCAGCGCCGCTACGTCCGCGACCCCATCTTCCTGGTTGAACTGGCCTTTGTTGGCCTGGCCTTGTTGGTCCGTTTGAGAAGCCGGAGGTAACTCTATGAAAGAACTCATGCTACGAGCCATGGACCTAGCCCAATTGCGCGGCGCACAGTACGCCGACGTGCGGCTGGTCCACAACGTCACCGAAAGCCTGGCCGTCAAGAACGGCGTGGTCAGCGCCCTCAAGCGGGACGAGAGCCTGGGCCTGGGGGTACGGGTGCTGGCCAACAACGCCTGGGGCTTTGCCGCCAGCCAGGAGCTGACCCCGGCGGAAGTAGACCGCGTCACCGGCCTGGCCTTGCAAATTGCCCAGGCCTCGGCCATGGTCCCGGGGGAACCAGTTGTGCTTGGGCCGCCGGTGACCAGCCAGGGCAGCTACGCCACGCCGGTCCAGATCGATCCCTTCACCATTCCGGTGGAAGAAAAGCTGGCCCTCCTGCTGGCGGCCGACGAAATCATGGGCCGGGTGGCCGGCATTACCGTCCGCAACGGCAACCTGGTGGCTATTCGCGAACAAAAACTTTTCGCCAACAGCGAGGGCGCTTTCACTGACCAGACCATTTACGAGATGGGCGGTGGCATCTACACCACGGCCGTCGGCAACGGCGAGGTCCAACAGCGCTCTTACCCGGCGGCGATGGGCCGGCAACAGGTCACGGCCGGCTGGGAAGCGGCCCTGGCCTGGGACCTGCCAGGCAACGCCGAACGCATTGCCGGCGAGGCCGTCCAGTTGCTGACGGCCGATCCCTGCCCCCGCGACCTGTATACGACCATTATCCTGGGCGGCGAGCAACTGGCCCTGCAGGTCCACGAATCGTGCGGCCACCCCATTGAGCTGGACCGCGTTTTCGGGACCGAGGCCGCCTTTGCCGGGACCTCCTTCCTGACGACCGACAAGCTCCATACCTTCCACTACGGTTCGGAGGTGATCAACCTGACGGCCGATTCGGTCCGGCCGCTGGGGCTGGGCACTTTTGGCTGGGACGACGAGGGCGTGCCGGCCCAGTCCACGCCCATCGTCAAGGATGGCCTGTTCGTCGGCTACCTGATGTCGCGAGAAACAGCCAGCCGTCTGGGCCTGGTCTCCAACGGTTGCATGCGCGCCTCCGGCTGGAACCGCATTCCCCTCATTCGCATGACCAACGTCAGCCTGGAACCTGGATCCTGGCGGCTGGAAGATTTGATCGCCGGCACCGACGAGGGCATCTACATGGAAACCAACCGCTCGTGGAGCATTGACGACCGGCGTTACAACTTTCAGTTCGGCACAGAAATTGGTTACGAAATCAAAAACGGCCAGCTCGGCCGGATGCTACGCAACTGCACCTACACCGGCATCACCCCCGAATTCTGGAACTCCTGCGACGCCGTCTGCAACCAGGACCACTGGGTGATGTGGGGCACGCCCAACTGCGGCAAGGGCCAGCCCGGCCAACTGGCCCACACCGGCCACGGTGCCGCCCCGGCCCGCTTCCGCAACGTACACGTTGGGGTGGTGTAGAGATGTGGTTATGTGGATGTGTAGAGGTGTAAGGGTGTAGAGATGTTGGGACAGGAACGAATTGCCGACTTATTGAACCGTGCGTTAAACTTTTCCCAGGCAGAGGAGACGGAAGTGACGTTGGTGGCCCAGGATGGGGCGTTGACCCGTTTCGCCGGCAACACCATCCACCAAAACGTGGCCGAGCGCAACGCCACCCTCACCATCCGGGCCGTCGTTGACCAGCGTGTGGGCCTGGCGACCACCAACAACTTTAGCGACGAGGCCCTGGCCCAGGCGGCCGGCCACGCCCTGAGCCACGCCCGCCAGCAACCACCCGATCCCGACTTTCCTGGGCTGCCCCAGCCCCGGCCGGTCTCTCCTGTCGAGGCCTTTGACCAAGAGACGGCGGCTTTTAGCCCGGCCGGCCGGGCGGGTGGGGTGGCGGCCGTCTGCGCCGAAGCCGCCAGGCATCACATGACGGCCGCCGGTGCTTTCCGGACTACGGCCGGCGAGCTGGCCATTGCTAATTCTAACGGCCTGTTTGTCTACCACGCCAGTACCTTAGCCGATCTACAGACGGTTGTCACCGGCCGGGAAGGGACCGGCTGGGCCCAGGCTTCCAGCCGGCAGGCCGGCCAGCTTCAGGCCCAGGCCGTGGGCCAGGAAGCCACCCAAAAAGCAGCCCGCGCCCAAAGCCCCCGGGCCATTGAGCCAGGCCGGTACACGGTCATTTTAGAGCCCTACGCCGTAGCTGACCTGCTACTGTCGCTCAACTTTTACGGCGTGAGCGCCCAGGCGGTACAGGAAGGGCGTTCCTGGATGAATGGCCGGCTGGGCCAGCAGATCATGAGTTCCCTCATTTCCATTTGGGATGACGGCCAGGACCCGGCCGGCCTGCCTCTGCCCTTTGATTTTGAAGGAGTACCACGCCAGCGGGTGCCGATTGTGGAGCAGGGTATTATTCGCGG
>JAKEFB010000122.1 GCA_022616275.1 Chloroflexota bacterium | reverse complement strand
GGGCTGAGATCATTCGCCCACGTCGGTCTCCTCATTGCCTTTGCTATCCCCCTGGCCATGACCTATCGCCATTTTCATCCGCCAGCATCGCCGGGCGGCTCGGCGGCCGGGCGATTACCGAAATAGATTTTTAACCTTCATGAGCATGTAGCCTTTAACCCTTTAACGATCGTTTAACGCCGGCCGTTTACGCTACTCGTAGTTATAAAATGACCGCCGAAAACTATCCGAAGTAAGCCATCTATTGACCCGGCCGGAAATTGTGTAATTTGTATCGAAATTCATAAAGGAAACATAAAAATGAAGAAATTAGCCATAGCCAAACTCATGACCCTGGTAATGACCATGTGGGCGGTCGCCATCGCCCTTGGCCAGGGCACGCCATACCAGCCCGGTAATAGCCGGGGCCTTTTCGTAGTCGAGGACGCGCTGGCCCAGTTTAACGCCCTTAAACACCACGGTGAGGCCCTGGCCTGGATCCTCCCTGAGGCGCTTGGCGCGCCCGATCCAAGCATTCCCGACCACTACCAGGGCCTCGCCCGCTATCCCGGCGAAGGCGCCCCCATCTTTTACGTCACTCAGAAAGACGACGATGACCCGATCCCACCCCAAGCCGAGGGGCCCGGTGGCTACCTTCACGTGTTCCGTTTTGGCACACGGCCCACGGACGGTGAGCGCCTGCGCTCCAACCTTCAGGTGATCGGCAGCGACACCAAACACACCCAGCCCAGCAGTAGCGACATCTGGCAGCGTTCGATCCGCTTCGATGGCTCTCTCCAGATTGACGGCCAGTCGCTGCCGGCTTACGTCCATCCGGGGGGTCTGGCCATCGTGGACGATATTCTCTTCGTCTCGCTAGACTCGCCCCATTCGGGCGGGTCGCCTGCCGGCCAGATCGTGCTCTTTGACCTTGCGGCCGGCCGCGAGCATCCACTTCCCATCCAGGCCCTTCCACTCAACCACTCCATTGACAATCTAGCCGTGACCGAGCAGGAGGACGGCACCTTTCTGGTCTGGACCAATGGTGGTGGCGGCGAGGCCACCTATTTCTACGAAACCAGCGGTCCCAACCTGCGGGACGACAACCTTGCGCTGGCACTCGTGCAACGCCTGGACCACCACTCCAGCACTGATTATGACGGCGCGGGTGAATCCTGGCCTGGAGGTGGGGTCCTCGACGGTCACGAGGCGCACCAGAGTTCGACGTTCCTCCGCGAGCCTGATGGGACGCTCTATATGATCGCTATGCGGCATGTCGGGGCAGTAGATGTCGGCAGTGACTACGCCGATCTCTACCGGGTAGACCCTAAAACAGCGGGAGGCTTCAAGCTCACCCGCCTCAGAACGCGCAACTTTCATTGTGAATTCAGGATGTCAGGAGGACCCTCTGAGACCGACGCGCGTATCTGCAACTTTGCCGCCGCCGACAATGCCTACGTCAGCCCCAGTGGCGAACTCATCCTCTACTCGATGCCCCACGACGACGAAGACTCCTGGGATATTGACGGTGTGCGGCTCGGTGAGTTCCGCCACCGCGACGTGAACCGGGAAGATAGTCCGCTCCGCTTGCCGGCGGCCAACGCCAACGGCCCTTACACCGTCAACGAAGGCGGTGCGGTGACCCTGAGTGGCAGCGGATGGGCGGCGGGTGATCGGCCGTGGGTGGAACTCTACGACAACGAATACTGGGATGACCGCAGTATCGTCGTTGATTATGACGACCGCTTTCTACTCGAGCTTAATAACTTTGATCATCTCGACGGCTTCACCGACAAGACGACCTCAATCCGTTGGCGGATGCCCATCGGCCTTGACGCCGAGTTGTTCGACGACGAAAACTTTGACGATCGCCGCATCATTCTGCGTGGCACCGGCCAGACCGAGTCTATCGGCCATCTCGACCCGCAGGTCGTGGTACCCGGTGTGGTTGAGCACCCGGGCCGGAGTGCCGGCGATGAACTAGGGTTCGGCGACAAGACCTCTTCGATGCGCTTCGTCGGCGCCCCGGCCAATAACCCGGTCAGCCTGGCCTGGGACCTCGATGGCGATGGGCTCTTCGGCGAAACAGGCGCAGCGGCTATCCGGGGCGATGAGGTGGGCGCCACCGTCACCTTCTCCGCCGCCGGCCTCGACGGCCCAGGCCAGCTCATCGTCGTGTTGCGCGTGACCGCCGCAGGTGTTTCCAGCGACAACGTGGCCGTCATTAACGTCGCCAACGTCTCGCCGACAGCCGGCTTCGCCAATACTTCAGGAGACATTATCGAACGTGAGGACGCTGTTCTGGTCTTCAACAATCAGCATGACCCGAGTCTCGCCGACATCTCTGCTGGCTTTTCGTATTCCTACGACTGTACAGATGATGGCGCGTTCGAATCGCTTGATTCCCCGGCGTCTGAATTTTCTTGTCACTTTCCTGTCGCCGGCGCCTTCACCGCCAGAGGGCGCATCAAGGACAAGGATGGCGGCTTTACTGACTACACTACCTCAATCACCGTCCTGACGCCGGCCGAAGCAATTATCCGGCTGGTGGATACTGTGGAGGGCATGAACCTCCAGCAGGGCATTGACAACAACCTCGACGCTAAACTGCAAGCTGCTCTGAATGCTCTAACCGAGCTTAACGCGAACAATTCTGTCGCTGCCATGAATACCCTGCAAGCGTTTATCAATGCCGTTGAGGCGCAACGCAACGATAAGCTCACCAACGAGCAGGCCGATATTCTCATCAACGCCGCGCAACGCATCATCAATAGCCTGGCTTCCGCCTGATCAAAATCGCGTGGTGTCTCCTCTACCACAGGAGACACCACGCGAGGCGGTCAGCTATGGTCGTTTTAGCTCGCGCAGCCTTTCCAGGTAAACGACATTGGGTGTTTTGACCGTTAGCGCCTGGTACAGCTCCATGGCCAGCCGGCCGTAGGCTTCGTCTCCGGTCATGCGCCACAATTCGTAGAGAACGGCCGCCCGCTCGGCCGGCCGCAACGTGCCGGCCAGTAGCTTTTGCAACTGTTGTTCCGCCTCGGCCAGCTCACCCCGTGCCAGGGCGATCCTGGCCGCTAACAACTGGCTCTCGACGACGATGGGATTGCGACCCACGCTCCCTAACAACGGCTGCACCTCGTCCAGCGCCGCCTGGGCTGTCTGAATGTCGCCCAGTTCGAGCAATAACATGGCCCTGGGCACCTGGGCAAACGACGCCAGCGCCAGCAGCCGTCCTGCCCGCTCCAAGGCTGTCATAGCCTGATTAAAGTGGTCCAGCGCCCGTTCCTGGCCGCCCTGTCGCCAGCACATCTGCCCCAGGAGGCTATGGGCAATGGCATACGCTTCCGGGTTCTCCTCCGCCGGCGATAGGGCCAGGCATTGGCCCAGGACCTTCTCGGCATGGGCATATTCGCCCATTTCAATATACAGCTTGCCCAGGCGCCAGGCGTTTTCACTTTCCAGGAGAGCCATTCCCGCTTCTTGGAAGAAGCGCCACGCTTGCTGCAGGCAACGCCGCGCTTCGCCATACGCGCCCAGCGCCAGGTGAACTTCTCCCTTATTGCCGAGCGAGTTAAACATATCGGCCAGGCTACCGATCTGGCGCTGAAGCTGGATGGCGTATTCCAGTTGCTGTAAGGCGGTCTCATACGCGCCTAATTCGTGCTGTATCAGACCGATGTTGTTGGCCGTCCGGGCGACGTAGACGAGGTAGCCCATCTTCTCATAGTGGTGCAACACCTCTTGTTGGTAGGCCAGCGCCTCCTCTAGCCGGCCGACGACGGTATAGACGATGGCCGTCATGCCCTTGTTGAATACCAGTCCACGTTCATTGCCTGCGGCTGCGTGAAGTTGCGCCGCTCGTTGCAAGGCCTCCAGCGACACATCCAGCTCTCGCAGGTCCGAGGCAATAAGGCCTAGCCAGTCGTAGGCAATAGCCAGCGGCCGTATTGCCTCCAACGATTCGTAAATGGCGATAGCCTGTTTCAAATGGTCATACTCCCGTTCCAGTTGGCCGGCATACCGGCCGGCAATACCCAGCGTCCGGTGCGCGTCGGCCAGGTAACGCCGCTGCCCAGGTTGATCCGCCAGCGCAATAGCCTGGTCAGCCCATGCCCTGGCCTGGTCATAGTCGCCGCGCATCTCCGCAAATTCGGCCGCTTTGGCCAGCAAATGGCAGCGGACTTCCTGGATGGCCGGGTCACTTTTCAGGACGGGCACAGCCAGCCGGTCGGCCGCTCCACCAAAGGATTGCATCGCCTCGTCAAATAAGCCGACCACTTCGTAAAAGGCGGCCAGCGCCTCAATGCTCCCGCCGAGTTGTTCAAAGGCCTTTTCTTGAACCGCCCACCGCCAGGCCTGGCGAATATTGTCAATCTCGCGCTCCAGAATCGCCGCGGCCGCCCGTGGCGACCGGCCATATAACGCCGGTTCTTGTTGCCTGACCAGCTCCAGGTAATAAGCGCCGTGCCGGCCGGCCATCGTCGCCTGGTCCTGGCTGTTGCCCAGCTTGTCGGCCGCGTACTGCCGGGCCAGTTCGTGCAATTCATAACGCCCGTCCTGCTCCGGCTGGACCAGTTGGTGGTCAACCAACCTGGCCAGTAAAAATGGCCTGGCCCCGGCCACCTTCATGGCTGCCTCCCGCGTGCAACCGCCACGGAAGACGGCCATTGCCTGAAAGAGTTGCTGCTCCGGTTTAGCCAGAAGCTCCCAGGTATAGTCAAATATCGCTCTCATACTCCGCTGGCGTGGGGGAACGTCGCGCATCTGGCTGGTGAGCACGTCCATGTTATTCTCAATTTCGATGACCAGGTCCTGGAGGGGCATCAACCGCAGCCAGGCCGCCGCCAGTTTTAGCGCCAGGGGAATGCCGGCCGTCAACCGGCAAAGCCGGTAGACCACAGGCAGGTCTTCTTCGGCCAGTTGAAAGTCCGGCCGTACCTGCTGCGCTCGTTGCTTGAATAACTCTACTGCGCTGTAGGTCGCGCCGTCCCCGGCCGGCGACTCACCCTTCCTCGGGTAATCCAGCCCTTCCAGGTCCAGCCGCCATTCGGCCGCCAACTGGAGGGGTTCCCGGCTGGTAACCAATAGCTTGAGCGCCGGGCAGGCGCTGATAATTCTGGCCAGGTAGTCGGCCCCTGACTCTTCCACCCCGGCCGGGGCCGAAAGCAACTGTTCAAAGTTGTCCAGCACCAGCAACATCTCTTTGTGCCGCAAATAATTGAGTATGGCCGAGAAAAGCTTTTCCGGGCTGGCCAGCGTGACGTTCAGGCTGTAGGCCAGGCTGAGGGGAATCGCCTCGGCCGAAGCCGCACCGGCCAGGGGGACGAAGACGACGCCGTTCAGGAAAAGCAGGGCCTGTTTCTGAACAATTCGCCGGGCGGCCGCCAGCGCCAGCCGCGTCTTGCCCGCGCCGCCCATGCCGACAATTGTCAGCAGCCGGCAATCGGGATTGCCCAGCAGCGTGTCAATCTTGTCCAGTTCCGTTTGCCGGCCGATAAAGGGGCTCTCGTCTACCGGCAGCCGGGCCGGCCGGTCCATGCGGGCGACCAGGATTCGCTCGTACAGGTTCGTTGTTTCCGGCCTTGGCTCTACGTCTAATTCACCGGCCAGCAAAGAGCGACAGCTCTCATACTGGGCCAGCGCGCTGTTAAAATTCCCCAGGCGCGCGTAAGCCACCATCAACTGGTAATGAGCGGCCTCGTTCCAGGGCTCAATCGCCAACCGGCGGTTCAGGATCGCGATCGCCTCGGCGTAGCTCTGCCGGGCTAGGAATTCATCGCTCAGCCGGGCCAGTCCCTGCAGCGCCAGTTGTTGCCAGTGGGCCCGCTGGGCCAGCGCCCACTCCTCAAAAGCCAGCGCCCCTTCGACAAAGAAATCCTCGAGGAAATCCCCCCGGTACAGCTTAATGGCTGTTTGCAGCGTACCGATTGCAGCGTGAGCTATAGACTTTCCAAAATCTTCAACGTCTAGCCAATAATCGCTCTCCCGGTTAAAGGCAACAGTCTGGTGCGTAGTAATCAGGTGATCGGGGCAAAGCTTTCGCAGGCCGGCCAGGGCCACCCGCAGGCTGGCCTTGGCCTTTTCCTCCGGCGCGTCCCCCCACAACAACCCGGCCAGGGCATGGCGTGTGTGGCTATGTCCTGTGACTGCCAGGTAACACAACAACGCCTGGGACTTCACCGGCAAGGCGTCTGTTACCACCCGGCCACCATAGACCAGCCGCAATTTACCCAGTACGTGCAGTTCCAGCCTCTTGTCCACCTCTCTTTCCCCACATTATACCGAAAAGCGGAAAACACCTTAGCCCAACGATAACCAATTCTTAAATCATTGTTAAATCTCCCCTGCTATCCTGACCGGCGGGCTGATCAATTTGTTACTATCACTACTGTCAAATATCAGTTGTGCTATACTTGTGGCCGTGAAGTGCGTCCTGATTTTTGGAGGAGTTTACATGCGCGGGACGCACCACGATAAACAAAAATAATCATCCAAACGCAAGTTGCTTGCGTCGTTTATCTGCGTGAATCTGCGTCCCATTTTTGTAGGAGAAGGTCCATGAACCGTCATTTATTTCGTATCACTCTGTTTACTGTCACCCTGCTGGCCACCTTACTTTTGCTGGGGTCGCCGGCCGCTCAAGCCGTGTCAACCACGTTGGTTATCAATGAGATTGATTACGACCAGGCCAGCACCGACGCGGCCGAGTTTCTGGAACTCAAAAACGTCAGTAGCGGGGCCATCAATCTGGACCTTTACGCCGTCGAGCTGGTCAACGGCACGGGTGGGGGGGCGGCCCTGTACCAGACGATTGATTTGCCCAACGTCAACCTGGCCGCCGGCGACTATTTCGTCGTCTGCGCCAACGCGGCCACGACGGCCAACTGCGACCTGGACGTGGCCCCAGACACCAACCTCATCCAGAACGGCGCGCCCGACGCCGTCGGCCTGCGCCTCAGCGGCGCGCTCGTTGACGCCGTTAGCTATGAGGGCAACAGCGGCGCACCGTACACGGAAGGCTCTGGGACGGGCCTGGAAGATAACCCTGACACCGGTTTGAAGAGCATCGGCCGCTGCCCTGATGGCGCGGACACCGACCAGAACAACATTGACTTCGCCTTTGCCGACATCAGCCCAGGGGCGACGAACAATTGCCCCCTGCCGGGCATCGAGTTGACCATCATGCAAATCCAGGGCCTGGCCCACAAGTCAACCTACCTGGGTGAAACGGCCCTTAATGTGCCGGGCATTGTCACCGTCGTCAGGGGCAATGGTTTCTACATGCAAGACCCGGCCGGCGACGGCAACGTGGCCACTTCGGACGCCATTTTTGTTTTCAGCGGCTCGGCTCCGGCCGTAGCCGTCGGTGATTCGGTGACCGTGAACGGCCTGGTGGCCGAGTTTTACCCTGGTGGCTTTGCCTCCGGCAACCTGTCCACGACTGAATTGACCGGCCCGGCCATCACCGTCGTCTCCAGCGGCAATGCCCTGCCGGCGACGACGATCATTGGCAACGGCGGCCGCGTCCCGCCCAACATGGTCATTGACGACGACGCCACCGGCGATGTGGAGACGACAGGCAGCTTTGACCCGACAACGGATGGCATTGACTTTTACGAAAGCCTGGAAGCGATGCGTGTCCAGGTGAATGACGCGATTGCGGTGGGGCCAACCAACCCGTTTGGCGAAATCCCCGTGGTCGGCGACGGTGGCGCCAATGCCGGCCTGCTTTCGCCTCGCGGCGGCATTGTCATCCAGGCCGGCGACTTCAACCCGGAGAGAATTATTTTAGATGACACCCTCATGAGCGTGCCCATCGTCAGCACCGGCGACTCCTTCACCAGCCCCATCATTGGCGTCATGGATTACAGCTTCGGCAACTTCAAGCTGTTCGTTAACGAGCCAATGACGGCCGCCGCTGGTGGGCTGGCCCAGGAAACAACCACGGCCGCCGTGGCCGGCGAGTTGAGCATCGCCTCTTTCAACGTGTTGAACCTGGACCCCGGTGACGGTCCGGCCAAGTTCGACGCCCTGGCCGCCCAGATTGTCAACAACCTGCAAGCGCCGGACATTCTCGGCCTGATTGAAGTTCAGGACAACAGCGGCCCGGTCAATAACGGCGTCGTGGACGCCAGCCTGACCTACACCATGCTGGCGGCCGCGATCCAGGCCGCCGGCGGGCCAGCCTATGAGTTCCGCGACATACCCCCGGTCAACAACCAGGATGGCGGCGAGCCTGGCGGCAACATCCGGGTTGGCTTCTTCTTCCGGCCGGATCGGGTGAGCTTCGTGGACCGGCCGGGCGGCGGCCCGACGACGGCCACAACCGTTTCTCTGGGCGCTTCCGGCGTGGAGCTTTCCGCCAGCCCCGGCCGGATTGACCCCACGAACACTGCTTTCACAAACAGCCGCAAGCCGCTGGCGGCCGAGTTCCTCTTCCAGGGCGAGCAGGTCATTATCGTCCACAACCACTTCAACTCGAAGGGCGGCGATAACCCACTGTTCGGCCGGATACAACCGCCTGTCTTAACTTCAGAGGCCCAGCGCCTTCAGCAGGCGCAGGTTGTGAACAACTTTGTGGACGACATCCTGGCCCTTGACGCCAGCGCCAACGTGGTCGTCATGGGCGATTTGAACGACTTTCCATTCTCACCACCGCTGGCGACCGTGGCCGGCGATGTTCTCACCAACCTGGTGGCGACCTTACCGCTCGGCGACCAATACACCTTTATCTTCGACGGCAATTCGCAGGTCTTGGACAATTTCCTGGTCAGCGACAACTTGTTGACTTTCCCCACCTTTTTCGACATCGTCCACGCCAACGTCGAGTTCGCTGCCTCCCAGCGGCCGACAGACCACGACCCTGTGATGGCCCAGTTCTGCCTGGATACGACGCCGCCAACGTTGGCCGTCTCCCTCAACCCGAACGTTCTCTGGCCGCCGAACCACAAGTACGTGACCGTTCAGGCCACGGTTAGCGTCAACGACAACGCCGACCCGGCCGCCGTTTGGAACCTGGTGTCCGTCACCTCGAGCGAGCCGGACAGTGGGCTGGATCCGCAAGACCTGCCCAACGACATCGTCATTGTGGACAGCACCACCTTTTTACTGCGTGCTGAACGCGGCGAAGATGGCCCTGGCCGGACGTATAGTGTTACTTACCAGGCTACGGACGCCTGCGGCAACGTCACCGTCGCCACGGCGACCGTCTTCGTCCCGCACGACCAGAGTGAGTAACACAAGACCCCGCAGGTTTACGAGGGCACGTTTCGTGCCCCAACCTGCGGGGTCTTCAGAATTCCTGTCGCGTTTAGAGGAGTTTACGTGTGCCGGGCAACCACCCGCCCACCCCGGTAGATGAAAAATCTTATAGCTGAGAGCTGAGAGCTGATAACTCACGGCTATTTACCTAGAAGGAGGAAGAATGAACACTGGCAAACTATTTTTCCGCCTGGCCCTGGCTTTGCTGGGCCTGGCGCTACTCTCGGCCGTTGGCGGCCCGGCCATCGCCGCCCCCACCGTCAGCCCTGACGGGAGCACCCCCGTCTTTATCAACGAAATCCACTACGACAACACCGGCACCGACGCCGGCGAGGCCATTGAAATCGCCGGCCCGGCCGGCGCCGACCTCACCGGCTGGAACATCGTCCTCTACAACGGCAGCGGCGGCGCCGTCTACGACACCGACGCCCTCAGCGGCCTCATCCCCGACCAGTGCGGCGGCTTCGGGACGGTCGTCCTTAGCTACCCCAGCAACGGCATCCAGAACGGCTCCCCCGACGGCATTGCCCTGGTCAACAATTCCAGCGCCGTCGTCCAGTTCCTCAGCTACGAGGGCACGTTTGTCGCCGTCGGTGGCCCGGCCAACGGCCTGACCAGCACCGACATCGGCGTCTCGGAAAACGGCACCGAGCCGCTTGGCCAATCGCTGCAATTGAGCGGCACCGGCACTACCTACGAAGATTTCACCTGGAACGCCCCGGCCGCCCACACCTTCGGCAGTTGCAACACCGGCCAGATCTTCTCCACTGGCGATGCCGCCCCCTCCGTCTCCAGCACCATCCCCGCCGATGGCGCCTCGGGCGTGGCCGTCAGCGCCAACCTGGACGTCAACTTCAGCGAGAGCGTCAACGTCGCCGGTTCCTGGTTCGACATCACCTGCGTCACCAGCCTCGGGCACACCGCCACCGTAACCGGCGGCCCCCAGAACTACACCCTTGACCCCGATAGCGACTTCTCCGCCGGCGAGTCCTGCACCGTCACCATCTTCGCCGCCCAGGTCACCGACACCGACAGCAACGACCCGCCGGACAACATGGCCGCCGACTACGACTTCTCCTTCACCACCGCCGGCGGCGGCCCACCCCCCGGCGCAGTCTCCGTCATCAACGAGGCCGACTCCGACCAGGTCGGCACCGACGCCGACGAATTTGTCGAGTTGTACGACGGCGGGACCGGTAATATCCCCCTCGACGGCCTGGTCCTCGTCCTCTATAACGGCTCAAGCGATACTTCCTACGGCGCTTTCGACCTCGACGGCCAGGCGACTGACGCCAACGGCTACTTCGTCCTCTGCGGCAGCGCCACCGTCACCCCCAACTGCGACCTGGACGTCTCCCCCGACACCAACCTGATCCAGAACGGCCAGGACGCCATCGCCCTCTACGTCGGCAGCGGAGTGGATTTCCCCAACGGCACCCTCATCACCACCGCCAACCTCGTTGACGCCCTCGTCTACGACACCGACGACCCCGACGACCCCGGCCTGCTCGTTCTCCTCAACAGCGGCCAGCCCCAGATCAACGAAAACGGCAGCGGCAACGCCGTTGGCCATTCCATGCAGCGCTGCCCCAACGGCTCCGGCGGCCAGCGCAACACCAGCACTTACCTCCTCTACGGCCCCACGGCCGGCACCGTCAACCTCTGCTCCAACGCTGACCTGGAACTAGACCTGGCCGTCAGCAACCCCAATCCCCTCGAGCTGGCGACCATCACCTACACCGTCACCATCCTCAACAACCCCGTCAGTGGCGACGCCGCCAGCGGCGTGGTCGCCAAAGTTTACCTGCCCGACACCACCACCCAGATTGACAACGTCGCCAACACCTGCGGCGCCACTCTGGCCGGCAATACCCTCACCTGGACCGTCGGCAGCCTGGCCATCGCGGCCAGCGCCGTCTGTGACGTATCGGCCCAGATCCGGGCCGGTACCGACGGCAGCATCCTGACCACCGACGCTGAAGTCTTCGCCTCCGACCAGGGCGACGACGACTCTGATCCCGGCAACTTCTCCGGTACTCCCGACGAAGATGACGAAGACCGGATCGCCGTAACCGTCGGCATCCCTCCCGCCTGTAGCGACCCCGCCACCCTCATCCACACCATCCAGGGCAGCGGGCTGACCAGCCCCGAAGACGGCAACCCCCACACCATCCAGGGCGTGGTTGTCGGCGATTACCAGAGCACCTCCACCGGGCTAAGAGGCTTCTTTGTCCAGGAAGAGGACGCCGACGCCGACGGTAACCCCCTGACCTCCGAAGGCATTTTCGTCTTCGACAACGGCTTTGGCGTCAACGTCGTCCCCGGCAACCTGGTCCGGGTCAGCGGCACGGTAGACGAATTCCTGACCTCCGGCGTCTTCCTGACCGAAATTGTCGCCGTCAGCAGTGTGCTCATATGCGACAGTGGTCAGAGCGTCACCCCCTCGGCCGTCGCCCTGCCCGTCACCAACCTCAACGATTGGGAAGCCTTCGAGGGCATGTTGGTCACCATTTCCCAGGAGCTGGCCGTCTCCGAGCACTTCACCCTCGGCCGTTTTGGCGAGGTCGCGCTCTCTGTCAACGGCCGGCTGCCCCAGCCAACCAACATCGTTGCCCCCGGCGCGCCGGCCCTTATCCAGCAAGACCTCAACAACCGCAGCCGGATCCTCCTCGACGACGGCAGCAGCGTCCAGAACCCCGACCCGATTCCTTACCCGGCCCCCGGCCTGGTCTTCTCTAACACCCTGCGCGGCGGCGACACCCTTCCCAGCCTGACTGGCGTGTTGGAGCAGCGTTTCGGCGTCTACCGCATCCAGCCCACCGGGCCGATCACCTTCACCCACGACAACCCCCGGCCGCCGACCTCCGTACCCGTAACCGGCACGCTCAAAGTGGCCAGCCTCAACGTTCTCAACTACTTCTCCACCATTGACACCGGCGTCTTCATCTGCGGGCCGCTGGCCAACATGGAGTGTCGCGGCGCCGACAGCGCTTTCGAGTTTACCCGCCAGCGCGACAAGACCGTCAACGCCATCCTGGCCATTGACGCCGACGTAGTCGGCCTGATCGAAATCGAAAACCATCCCGGCGACGACGCCCTGGAAGACCTGGTCAACGGCCTCAACGCCATCGCCGGGCCAGGGACCTACGACTTCGTCAGCACCGGCGTCATCGGCAGCGACGCCATCAAAGTTGCTCTGATCTACCAACCGGCCACTGTTACCCCGGTCGGAGCCTACGCCATCTTAGACTCGACCGTAGACCCCACCTTCCTCGACACCAAGAACCGGCCGGTCCTGGCCCAGACCTTTGAAGAAGTGGCCACTGGCGAACAGTTCACCGTCGCCGTCAACCACCTTAAATCAAAAGGCTCCGACTGCAACGACGTCGGCGATCCCGACATTGGCGACGGGCAGGGCAACTGCAACCAGACCCGCCTGGCGGCCGCCATCGCCCTGGCCAACTGGCTGGCCACCGATCCTACCGGCAGCGGCGACCCCGACTTCCTGATCATCGGCGACCTCAATTCCTACGCCATGGAAGACCCGATCACCGCCCTCGTCAACGCCGGCTACACCAACCTGGTGGCCAGCTTCCTTGGGCCGGATGCCTACTCCTATCTCTTCGGCGGCCAGTGGGGTTACCTCGACCACGCCCTGGCCAACCCCAGCCTGGCCCCCCAGGTAACGGGGATAGCCGAATGGCACATCAACGCCGACGAGCCTATCGTCATGGACTACAACGTCGAGTTCAAGTCTCCCGGCCAGGTGACCAGCCTCTACGACCCCGCCCCCTACCGGACCTCCGATCACGACCCGGTCGTCATCGGGCTGACCCTCTCCACGGCCAGCCTGACCGGCTTTACCGCCAACGGTTTTACCCAGGTCACCCTGAACTACACCCCCGCCGCCGGGCCGTTTAGCGTTAGCTTCTACCGGTCGGCCGATGCCACCTACGATGGCGGCGACACCTTCCTCTCCTCGGTCAACGTCACCGCCTTTGCCGCCGGCAGCCAGAGCTTCACCTTGGGTGTAGACATGGACCTCGTGACCGGCGCGGCCGAAACCAACCAGGACTACTTCATCCTCGCCGTCAGCGCCAACACCGTGCTGTTTGAAGGCGTGTACCACTACTCCGGCCAGCAGGTCTTCGTCCATGGCGACAATGCCGGCAACGATTGGGCTGTCGTCACCAGCCTGGGTGCGCTATTCTGGCAGAGCAACACCACCAGCTACAGCCCGGCCGACGTCAGTGCCTGGCGCATCCGCACTCACGGCGGCAACGATACGGTCAATATCAAGCAGGCCAAACCGAGCGGCCAGTTTGGCGGAGAGGGTAATGATAGGCTGACCGGCGGCAACGCCGCCGACCTGCTAGATGGTGGACCTGGCAATGACAGGCTCACTGGGCGAGGCGGGCTGGACACGCTCCTGGGCGGCCCGGATCAAGACCTGCTGAACGGCGGCCTTGACGATGACCTCCTGGATGGCGGGACCGGCACCGACACGGCCGCCTTCAACGGCGCTGGGGCGGTAGTGGCCAACCTCATTACCGGAACGGCCACCGGCCAGGGAACCGACACCCTGTTCGACATCGAGAACCTGACCGGTTCCAACGCCGGCGATACGCTCATTGGCGACGCCGGTCCCAACGTCCTCAACGGCGGCGGCGGCAATGACACCCTGACCGCCGGCGGCGGCTGCGGCGGCGACGGCAATACCGATACCGTCAACGGCGGCCCCGGCACAGATACCGCCAACGACGTTCTGGCCGACCCCGATACGGTGTCCAACGTCGAAACGATCAACTGCTAGTGGGCTTAGGTGACTGGCGCTTCTCAGAGAACCGCTATTCTAAAATAGCCTCCAGAAGTGCCAGTCACCTCCACTTCCACCATTGGCCCCGCGCTTACCGCTCTACGGCCGGCGCACAATCGGTAGGTAGATCGGGAAATTGGTCTGTATCACTTCCACCTGTTGGCTGTCGCTGTCGCTGCCGGCTCCGTTGCTGACCGTCAGCGTCACTGTGAACGTCCCGGCCGTCCCGTAGGTGTGGGTCGGGCTGGCCAGCGTGCTGGTCAGGCTGTCGCCAAAATCCCACAGGTAACTCAGGTTAATGCCCTGTGACGTGTCGGTGAAGACCATTGGCGTGCCCAATGGGACCGGGCTGTTGCTGGTAAAGCCGGCCGTGGGCACCGCCTCCACGTCGAAATACTCGACCGAGAAAACGGGAGTAGCATCAGCGCCCTGAATACCATTCCACACCCACATACCCGGCGTGCCGTTGCCGCCCGGCCCCACCGGAATAAACGCCCCGGCAAAGTTGCGCCGCGCCTGGTTCAGGTCGGGGAAGCTCGCGTCCCAGGTGTTCGAGCCCACGTCGTACAGGAACGAATCGGCAATTTCGTCCGGCCACTGGCCACAGCCGGCCACCACGATTTGGCCAGCAAAACTGTACGGTGAAGCCGTGTCAAAGCCAAAAGCCTGGTTCTCGTCACAGGCCACGGGCATCTCGGCCACGCCGGCGTCGTCCCAGGCCACCGGGTTGCTGGTGTCCAGCTTTTCCGTCCTGGTCACGGCCATCAGGGTTGCGGCAACAAAGTCATCGCCACCCAAGGCGTAGATGACCCCGTCTACAACGGCTGCGCCAATATAGCTGCGCGCCAGGCTGAGGTTAGGCCCGGTCGTCCACCGGCTGCCGGCCGCGGCCGTGATGTCAAAAAAGTACGTGTCGTCAATCACCACCACCGCATCAAAACCACCAAAGCTGTAGGCGATGTTGTTGACCACGACCACGCCGCCGGGCGAGGTAGCGACCGGGTAAGGATCGAGGGCGAAAGTCACCGTCGTGTTGCTGATCGGGTAATACCCCTGGACGGTGGTCACCACCCCCCCGGCCGCCGGTCGGCCACCAAAGGTGACGAACACCTCGTTGCTATTGCTGTCCACCAGGGGAGCGATAATGTAATTAGAAACCGGCGTGGGCATGTCCACCCCAGTATCCGTATAGACACCCGTGAGGGGGTCAAATTCCCAGATGCTGCCGTCCGTACTATTGTCCGGTAGCCGGCCGCCCAAAATATAGACTTTGCCGGTGCTCTGCGAATACTCGGCGTCAAAACGGCGGAAGGTAAAAGGAGTATCGGCCGCCAGGGCCCAGGTGATGGACCCGGAAGCTTCCAGGCCGGTCGCCGGCCGGTCCTGGTTCTGGGCGAAAGCCAGGCCATCAGCCCGGGCTACCTGGGCCAGCGCCAGCCCTTGCGTCAGCAAAAAAGCGGCGACCAGGCCCAGCCCGGCCGCAAGACCAATGGTTAAGACTACACGTTTGGACATCTTTACCTCCTTGTAACGATACGAAAATGTGGCTTTAAAGTTGGTGTAATCCTCTTCCAACTCGATACAGGGGTCGTTGAAGGCTTGAACGTTACAGTTATTATACGCCAGTTGGAATTTCCCGTATAGTCGTTGTGGAAAATGAAAAACTATGACATTTGACAGGTAAAGGTTATGACAATCATAACTCCACGAGCCGCTGCCATTCCGCTATCCTTTTCCTCAATAGGCAAACATTAATAATCCTCCTCAATAGCAATTGAAACGCGACCCGCTTCAAGCGAGTCGTGTTTCGTTCATACACAAGGAACAGAGATTATGAGCAATCAAACCCTTTCACGCCGTCATTTCTTGAAGCTGGCCGGCACGGCCGGCGTCGGTGTCGGCCTGGCCGCTTGCAGCCCCCAGGCTTCCCAGGTCGCGCCGACCGCCACGCCGGGTATGGCTATGGACACCCAGGCCGCCAACGGCAACCCGGACGACATGGACGCCATGCACGAAGCCGGCGTCAAGATTTTCCTGGATGGCATTGGCAATAACCCCGCCTTTTGGGGAACACCGCTGGAATACCGCCTGGAGGACGGCTTCAAGATCTTTGAAGTCACCTGCCAGGATGTAAGCTGGGAAATCGAGCCGGGCAAGCCCGTCCAGGCCATGAGCTACAACGGCCTCGTCCCCGGCCCCGAAATCCGGGTCACCGAAGGCGACAAGGTCCGCGTCGTCGTCACCAACCAGATGGCTCAGAGCACGGCCGTCCACTTCCACGGCGTCCTGCTCCCCAACAACATGGACGGCGTCCCCTTCATCACCCAGCCGCCGATCAAGACCGGCGAGACCTTTACCTACGAATTTACCGCCAAAAATCCCGGCTCCCACATGTACCACTCCCACCACAACGCGGCCGAGCAGGTCACCAAAGGGCTGTTGGCCGCGTTCATCATCGAGCCGCAGGACAAGGCCAAAGACCCCGCTTACGACGCCGAATACAGCCTGATCCTCAACGACAGCGGTATGGGCCTGACCATCAACGGCAACTCCTTCCCCTACACCCAGCCCATCCTGGCCAGGCTAGGCGACAAGATCCGCATCCGCTACATGAACGAGGGACTCCTCATCCACCCCATGCACCTGCACGGCATCGAGCAGTTAGTCTTTGCCAAGGACGGTTGGAACCTGCCCCAGCCCTACTACTGCGACACCCTCAACGTCGCCCCCGGCGAGCGCTGGGACGTCATCGTGGACTGCCACACGGCCGGGGCCTGGGCCTTCCACTGCCACATTCTCACCCACGCCGAGTCCGCCCACGGCATGTTCGGTATGGTCACCGCCCTGGTGATTTCGGAGTAACCTACTTCTCCCCTCCTCGTTAAAACCCCGTAGGTCTCCAAGACCTACGGGGTTTTCGTATTACTCATCAATAATGCTCAAGGTCGTTTTTCACATCTTCCGCCAGATGAAAGCGGAATTCCTTTGTCGAAAGATATCTTCGCTGTTACGCTCGCCAACTTTGCGCACCAAACCGGAACGAGAGAGCCGTTGAGCTATTTCGCGGTGTACAACCATAAACGGATAATCGGCATCAGCAAAAGCCGCTAATGCCTTTGCATACAGTTGTTGGTGTTGCTGTGCCAGTCGTAAAAAGAACTGGTG
>JAKEFB010000121.1 GCA_022616275.1 Chloroflexota bacterium | reverse complement strand
GGCGCCGCCACCCCAATCGCCTCCACCAACGCCGGGTCTATCGCCTCCGGGTCCTCCGCGTTCAACACCGCCGAGCAGCCCGCAATCAGCGGCGCGATCACGCTGCTATAGTAGCCGCCCGTGTTCGGGTCGCAGGCTCGCTTGATGCCGTAGACGAAGTCGTTGGCCGTCACGAAGCGCGGTCCGACCTCGTTCCCGTCGGCGTCAAACTCGATTTCCTGGGTCGTCTCGTCGGTGACCGGGTTGTGGTAGACCCAGGGGATGTCGGTCCGCAGGTGGAAGGTGTAGACCAGTCCATCCTCGCTGACTTCCCAACTGGTGGCCGCCTCAGGGACGACTTCGGCCGTCACCAGGTCGTAGTTGGTCAGGTGGACAAAGAGGTTCTCAATGTAGGTGATGGACACCGCGTCCTCAGCCACCTGGGGGTCCAGAGTAGGCAGGTCGGTAGTCGAGGTACCGTCGAACGTGACCGGCTCACCGGCCGGTTCGGGGCCGGCGGCCGGGGTGACCGTTATGACGACGGTCGTGGTAACAACGCGAGGAACTTCGGTCACGCCGCCTCCCACCACGCGGGTCTCTGTGACCATGCGGGTCACTTCCTGGACGCGGGTCACTTCGAGAACGTCGCCGCCGGTACAGGCCGCTAGAATGAGAGCGACCAGAGTCAGGGCAACCAGCAGCCAGCCTATCTTTTTGAGCGTAAACATGGTTCAATCTCCTCTAAACAGAGTAATGGGGGATGAGAACTGGGTGGCGACAAGGGTCGCTGCCAGTCTGCGAGTTTGCGAGTCGGCAAGTCCACTCCGTACTTGCCACTTGCAGACTTGCCACTTGCAAACTCTTGCGCTTGCCCCTTTCTCATCTCTTTTTGTCAGGACAGGTGGCCACCTGCTACAGGGAGCATTGTAGATCAAAGAAAGAAAAGTGTCAATATAGTGACATTATGGTGTCTTTATATGGGCATAATGGTGTCAGCATCGGCAAGAGCCAGAGCCAGAGCCAGAGGACTAAAAACTCGCCCTCTCACTCTTGCTCTATCCTTTTCCTTGATTTTCTGGCTAAATGAGGCATGATAGGGGTCTTAATGGCCTATCCACTGACTCTACATCCAGAAGTAGCCTCAGCCCTGGCCGAGCGGCGGCCGGTGGTGGCCCTGGAAAGCACAGTCATTACCCACGGGCTGCCCTATCCGGATAACCTGGTGACGGCCGGAGCTATCGAGGCGGCGGTGCGGGATGGTGGCGCAACGCCGGCGACCATCGCCATTATTCGCGGCCGGGTTCGCCTGGGTCTGACTGCCGAAGAGCTGGATTACCTGGCCACGCGCCCCACGGCGGCGGTACGTAAGTGTAGCCGCCGTGACCTGCCCCTGGCCCTGGCCCGGGAGGAAGACGGGGCCACCACGGTAGCTGGCACGATGATCATTGCCCACCTGGCCGGGATTGAGCTTTTCGCCACCGGCGGTATCGGTGGCGTCCATCGTGGCCATCCCTTCGATGTCAGCGCTGATCTGACTGAGTTGGGCCGGACGCCGGTAACCGTGGTCTGCAGCGGTGCTAAATCAATCCTGGACCTCCCTTTGACCCTGGAAGTACTGGAAACCAACGGCGTGCCAGTCATCGGCTATGGCACGGACGAATTGCCGGCCTTTTTTGCCCGCGCCAGTGGCCTGCCGGTCACTGTGCGCCTGGATAGCCCGGCCGAGGTAGCAGCCGTGATTCGCGCCCGCCAAACTCTCAGCCTGAAAAGCGGTCTCCTGGTAACGGTGCCTGCACCCGAGACGGAAGCGCTGGACGCCGTCGAGGCCGAGATCGCCATCGCCCAGGCCACGCGTGAAGCCGACGAACAAGGCATTCATGGCCCGGAGGCTACACCCTGGCTGCTGGGCCGGCTTGTGGAACTGACCGGCGGCGGCAGCCTGCAGGCAAACACCGCCCTGCTGCGCCACAACGGCCGGGTGGCCGGACAAATTGCCGCAGCCCTGGTGGGCCACCAGCCTGACCCGGCTGCTGCACCGCCGGCCTGACAGGGCCAGGAAGTAATTACCACTCATGTCCTATCGTTAATTCGAGTGGGACAGGGTATAATTGTTTGTATCGGGCCATGCGAAACGAAAAAGCAAAGTCCCCTCGCAAACAATTAGTAACAACCGACACAGTGACCGTTCTCAAGAAACAGTTCGGCCGGCTGCGTCTGTATCTCCTGGTTGTTTTCTTCCTCCTGCTCCTTTTCCAGGGCGGCGTTTTCGTGAGCCTGATGCAGGAAGAAGCAATTGGCGGCTGGTTGCCTCAGCTTGCCATTGCGACCATTATGCTCCTCTTTGGCGGCCTGATCGTGCTGCTGATGAGCGGCGCGCTGGAGCGCCAGACCCGCCAGCGTATGGCCAAGGCGCTGGACCAGGAGCTGCACCAGTTACGAGCCGCTAATAATCGGGCCAAGTCGTTACAGGCGATGGCCTCGACTCTGAGCGCCAGTCTCAGTTTCCAGCGCGTGGTCGAGGTAGCCCTGGACGTGTGCAGCCTGGCCCTGGAGGAGATGGGCATTTCCGCTCGCTCCCTGGTGGGGGCGGTTTTCCTGTACGACAGAGACAAACTTAATCCGGTAGCCGCCCGGGGCTTCGTCGCCCGAGATTACGGCAAGCAAGTTCAGGGTGAGCAGGGCATCATCGGCGAAGCGCTAAAGCACGCCGAACCGGTCATTACCAGTAAACCCAGCCAGGACCCGGAGCTTCTCGCTTTTGTAGCCTTTCAACAATGTTTTACGGCCGTTTGTGTGCCACTGCGAGCAGGCTACCAGATTTTTGGCGCGATGGTCCTGGGCACGGTAGAAAAAGTCCCCTTTAACGAGGATCACATGGAGCTGTTTAACTCCATTGCTGACCAGGCCATCATTGCCCTGCAAAATGCCCAGCTCTACCAGCGATTGGAGACGGAAAAGCAGCGTATTATTGAGGCCGACGAAGAGGCTCGCAAGGAACTGGCCCGCGATTTGCACGATGGGCCAACCCAGAGCGTGGCGGCCATTGCCATGCGGATCAACTTCATCCGTTCGCTGATGGTCAAAAATCCGCGCCAGGCGTTCCAGGAATTGAAGAAGGTCGAAGACCTGGCCAAACAAACGTCCCAGGAAATTCGCAGCATGCTATTTGCCCTGCGGCCACTGGTCCTGGAGACCCAGGGATTGACCGCCGCCATTGAAGCGGCCATGACCAAGATCCGGGAATCAGACGGACTGAACTTGCGGCTGGTGGGAGGCGAATACGGCGATTTGCTGGACGAACAGGCCCAGGGCGTGGTCTTTTACATTATCGAGGAAGCGCTGGGCAACGCCCGGAAGTATTCCAAGGCCAGTCTGGTCGAGGTGCGCTTGTGGCGGGAAGGCGACCTGTTTGTGGTCCGGGTCCAGGACGACGGCGTGGGCTTTGATACCCAGTCGGTGAACGCCAACTACAGCAGCCGGGGTAGCCTGGGCATGGTCAATATGCGTGAGCGGGCCGAGCGGATTGACGGCTCGTTGAAGGTGGAATCGGTGCCGGGCAAAGGGACCACAATTACCCTGGTGGTGCCGCTGGATAAACACCACCGCAAAGAGCGCGCTTGAAACGATAGGTGAAACGACAATCGCTGTGGTTGCTGTGTCTGTTGAGCCTGGCCGGCTACCTGATTTTTCCCCTCTGGTTTCCCCTTTTTCCCTACTACAATCATAGTCCTTCGCCAGACATCCGGACGTTTGCCCCAACGCTGGCAGCCGCCCTGGCTTACGCCGTCTTGCTGCTAGCCTTATTCGCCCTGTACTGGCTGGCCTACCGACGCGTCCGGCAAGAAGGTCTCTCTCCGGCCGTCATTGGACTGGTAGCTCTGTTGTACACGATACCTTTGCTGTTCACCTTCCCGGTGAACGCCACCGACATCTACCGTTATTTCATTCGCGGCCGGATTACCGTCGTTCACCAGCAAAGCCCTTTTACCGTGGCCGCCGATAAGCTCCCTGACGAACCGTACCTGCCTCTGGCCGGGGAGTGGTCTGGAGAAACTTCACCTTATGGCCCGGTGTGGGAACTGGTTGCCGCGGCCGTCGTCAGTGTGGTTCCAGACAACCTGGCGCTGGCGTTGCTACTGTTCAAGGGGCTGGCCGTTCTCAGCCATCTGGCCATCGGCGGGCTGATCTGGCTGGCGCTGGCGGGCCGGCCGCCGGCCGAGCGGGCCGGCCGAACGCTATTATGGGCCTGGAATCCGGCGCTGTTGCTCATTTTTGCCGTGGACGCCCACAACGACGGCCTGATGTTGGTGTGGCTCGTGTTGGGCTGGTGGCTAATGGGCCAGGGGCGGTGGACGCTCGGCTTTATCCTGGCGCTCCTGGCCCCGTTGACCAAGCCGGTAGGGCTGCTACCCCTGCCCTTCCTGTTCCTGGCTGCCTGGCAAACCCTGCCTGATTACCGCGCCAGGCTTCGTTTCGTGGTGATCAGCACAATCGTTGGTCTGGGGTTGGCCGCCCTGGCCTTTTTACCTTTTGGCTCGCCGCTGGAGCTGGCCGACCGGCTGTTGGCCGAGGCCACCGGCGATGGCGCTTTCTCCTTCCTGGCGTTAGGGATTCTGGTCGGCCGGGAATTGGGCGGGGACCCCCCCGTTGACCTGGCGGTACAGGTGGCCACGGCCCTCTTTGGTCTGCTGGCCTTGGGGTTGCTGTGGCTGGCCTGGCGCGGCCGGCCGGCCGCGCGCGGCGCCGCCGACATTCTGGCCGGCTACCAGTTCCAGGCCTTCAAATTTCGCCTCTGGTACCCGGCCTGGATCTTCCCCTGGTTACTATTAGACGACGAAGGCCAGGGCGACAGCCAGGCGGCCACTTACCGGCTGCACGCCGGGCTGTGGTTCCTGCTCACCGGCCAGCTCTCGGCCCTCATTTACGGCCAGGTGCGCGTCGAGTTGTTGAACCGCTCCCTGACGGCCGCCCACCTGGTCGGCGTGCCGTTTACTTTTCTCTTGCCATTACTTGCTGCTGGGCTTTCAACAATTTACGCTGCACGTTCACGTGAGCGCCAAACAGAAAGATCAGACTGCTGACGTAAGCCCAGGTCAGGAAGGCCACAATCGTGGCCACAGAGCCGTACACCAGATTGGAGAGGGACAAATAATTACTCACGAAATAGAGAAAGGCCCGCTTGGCCAGCTCCCACAGCAGGGCAGCGATGATGGCTCCGGGTAGCACGTCGCGCGAGGAGATATTGGTGTGGGGCAGGAAGTAGTAAAGCATGGCAAACAACAGGCAGCTAACGAGGACGGCCGACAGGTTGCTCAGGTAGCCGTAGATTCCCCGCAACTGGTCGGGTAACGCCTGGTTAATGATCGTAATCACGGCGCTGCCCAGGAAAGAGGCCAGGAACAGCAAGACGCTCAAACTAAGGGCGGTCAGGATGGCCAGTCCCCGGTGACGCCAGCCCGGCCTGGCTCGATCTACCCGCCAGATGGTGTCCAGGGCCCGGGTAAGAACGTGAAAAATGGTGGAAGAGGACCACAGCAGCGTGACGGCCGACAGAAGGGTAACTGAGCCGCGCTCCCGGACGATGACTTCCAGGTTGGCGCCCAACAGCCGGCCCAGGGCCGGCACGACAAACTCCAGGCGCTTGACAATCTCGCTCTCGGCCGGAAGCGGGTCAAACCACAGGCTGGCAATGGCCACCGTCATTAGCGTCAGGGGAAAGACGGAGAAGAGGGTAAAGTAGGCAATGGCCGCCGCCATGAGCGACGACTGGTAGGCCAAAACGGCCTGGATCGCCCGCAGCAGGACGAGTAACCAGCCCCGGCTTTGCAGGTTTAGCCAGGCTACGCCACGCCGGCCCTGCTCCCACATCTCCAACATATCTTTATTCTACCATCAGCGGCCGGAGCACCAGCGCATCTTTGGCCCGCAATCCGGGAATAACGATCAACAGGCGTTGGCCGGTATCGGCCAAATACAGCCCCACCTCGACCGCGTAAGGGCCGGCCGGCACGTCCGGCGGCAGGGTAATGGTATAATTATCCACCACGACTTCCTCTGACAACCAGCGGCCGGTGGGGTATGCGCCCTGTTGGGGCATCAGGTCCTGCTGCCAGAGACAGCAAACGCCATATTGATCCAATACGTGAACAAAAACGGTATAATCGGCCGTTGGCTGGGTGAGCGCCTGCCAGACCAGGGACAGGGTATACTGCCGGGGAGCGGTCATGGCCAGGTCGTAGCCCAGCAGAGCGATCTCGTTGCCGAACGTGGCCATTAACGGGTATTGTAGTTGGGGTGGGGTAAAGAGGCGCTGAGTGGCCTCGACCGTCAACGGCCCCAGGTCGGCTGTCAGCAGCGTTTCGTCGGCGCCATCCAGCAGGCGGAGGGACAACCGATAATCGCCAGGAGGCAGGCTGGCCGGGATTTTAGGGCTGAGATGGTCAATGACAAATTGGGGGGTGGTCCATTCCGCAAAGGGGTAGCTGCCATGGACGGGTTGAGCGTTGGCCAGGATGATGCCGGTATTGTCCGGCCGGAGCAGCTCCAGGCGTGTCGTCATCGGCGGCAAGGGGGCGGTAGCCTGCCACCACAGCGCCAGCCAGAGATCCGCGCCGGTAGGAACGCGCTCGCCGGCCCGCTCGTAGCCCAACAGTTCCAGGTCCGGGCCGGCCGGCCGGTTGACGGCCACAGGGGGCTCGGGGGGCTGGCCTGGCAGCTTCCCGGCCAGGACGGGCACGTCATAAATGGTAAAGGCGTTGCCGGCGTACCGGCCGGCCGAGTCGAGGTGAGGTACCTGACGGCCGCTGGCCGGGTCAAACAGGCCCAACCGCAACTGGTAGGCGCCGGGGGGTGTACCGGGGCGCACCGGCACCTCGACTCTTTGGACGATAGTCTCACCCTCAACCCATTGCTCAGTCGGGTAGGCGAACGTCTCTACCTGGCTCCAGCGGTAGCGCCACTCGTCTTCCAGGTGGACAAAAGGAGTAAAGCCGGCCGGCGGCCGGCCATCTACCCGCCAGTAGAGGGTCAGGGGCAATATCTCGCCGGCCGGGGCGCTCTCCATTTCGTAGCCCAGCAACGTGACCAGGTTGTCAAAATTGACGTTGACCGGGTTAGGCGCAGCCACGGGTAGCGGCTGCGCCGCCTGGTAGGCCAGGAAAGCCGGCTGGCCGTCCGGCCCGGGAGGACCTTCAATGACCTCAGCCGGCAAGAGGATGGCCTTGGCCCAGGCTGGGGCCGGACTGTTATAGGGAAAGACGTACAGTGCCGGGCCTTCGGCCGGGACCACCACAGCCTGGCTGCCCGGTAGCCACCTGACCTGCTCGTACTTTTCGCTCAAAAAGGCCAGGGTCGGGTGGCGGTAATGCCGGGCAGCCACGTAGATACTCTGGCCGGCCGTCTCCCGGCCGTCGAGGAAGCGGGCTACGGCGGCCAGGTCGGCGTCCGATTCGTAGAAGACGTCAGCCCTGGTCGCCCAGCGCTGAAAGTAGTCGCGGGCGGTAAAAGGCGCACCTACCAACAGGACCAGACTGGCCACGGCCGGCACCACCCATGGCGACTGGAACAGGGCGGTCAGGCGCTGTGCCCGGCTGCCGATTATGGCCTGCCAGTCGTGGAACTGCTTTTGAACCGATTCCAGCAACAGGTTAAAGCCGATGGCCGGCAGCAAATAGATAAAAGGCAACAGGCCAATAGCCCGCAAGTTGCTGGGCACAATCTCGCCCACCGCCAGGGCGGTGGGCAAGAGCATGAACGGGGGTATGAGGAGGAGGAGCAGGGCGGCGGTGCGCTGCCAGTCGTGGCGCAGGCGCGGCCATTGACTTAGGCTGAAGAGCCAGCCGGTAACCAGCAGCCCCCCCCAGAACCAGTTGAAGAGCGGCCGGCCGGGCAGGTTAAAACGCCAGTACGGATCGCCAACGATAAACAGCATGCCCAGAGATTTCAGGTAGCTATCGGCCACGGTGGCCAGGCCGTCGCCAGCCGGCCGCACCTGGCCGATGCGGACCCAGAAACTTTCCGGGTGGGTGGCGAAGAAAACCAGCAGAGGCGACAGTGCCAGCAGGGCCAGGCCAACCACCAGGGCCAACTGTGCCCGGCGCGGCCGGTGGCCCAGCAAAGGC
Source organism: Chloroflexota bacterium (assembly GCA_022616275.1). Taxonomy (GTDB): domain Bacteria; phylum Chloroflexota; class Anaerolineae; order Promineifilales; family Promineifilaceae. The sequence continues at coordinate 71,200 of JAKEFB010000121.1, read as the reverse complement.
AGCGCGGCCAGAACCAGGGGAATAGGAAAGACGCGGGCGGCCAGGTACGTATAACCGGTCAACCCCAGCAAAACGCCGGCCGCCGCCAGCCACGGCCAGGCCGGCCGCCGCAATCCGCGTAGCAGAGCGGCCACCGTCAGCGCCTGGAGCAGCGGCTGGCTGATAGATCGAAAACCGAACCGGCTCATGAGCAGGTGCCAGAAACTGACCGCCAGGAGAGCGACCGCCAGGGGAGCCACGCGCCGGTTGCGCGTCATTTCCAGCGCCAGCCAACAGGTGGCCGCCAGCGTCAGCAACGCCAGATAGGCAGAAGTGAGCCGCAAGGTAAAGACGGAAGAACCGGCCAGGCGGGCCAGGGCGCCGGCCAGGTAAAAGAAAAGGACCTCTTTGCCGGTGTAGCTGGTGATAAAGATCGGCCGCTCGCCACGCAGGCCAATGTCGGCTGCCAGCACGCCGTCGGCCGCTTCGTCGTAGTGCATACCGGGTGGGGCCTCGGCCAGGGCCGGCAAGCGCAGCAGCGCGGCCACCAACAGGCAGAGGATCATCATCGCCAACAGCCACCGGTAAGACATGGTTTCATTTTATCGGCCGGAGGGTAAAAGGTCGAAAAGAGTGGAAATCGCGAATGGCGCGAATAGGCGAATGGCGCTATCTGCTCGCCAGCCATTCGCGGCTAACTTTGAGAAGGTTTTTGGGAAAGGGGCAAAGCAGTACCCTCGTGCTATCGTTGGTACTAAAGGACTATGCGATTTGTGAAAAAGTACACTTGCGTAGGTTGCGCGTAGGTTATGCGAAGGTTATCCGTACAGTCCAGCGGTTTTTTTTGTCATAAAATACAGTCACTTAACAAAGTACGGTTAAATCTCTTCTTCTCCTCCTTTTAACGAGAGTCAGGGTTCGGCGTCCCTGACTCTCACGGCAAACTTAGCGGGCCGGCGCATCAATGCGCCGGCCCGCTTTTTTTCATGAAAACCTCCCAGGTTCCAAAACCCCGCAGGTTTCGGAAACCTGCGGGGTTTGCATATAATCCAGCCTCATGACAGCCCCACCCGGCCAAGCCGACGCCGCGCGCAGCGGCCGGTCCCAGGTCATCTACGCCGCCGCCATCGTCGGCGTGGCTTTTGTCTTCAGCCGCGTGTTGGGTGTGGTCCGAGACGCGGTCATCAATTTCTACTTTGACATTGACAGCCTGGAAGCCAACGCCTATTTTATCGCCAGTCGCTTCCCGGAAATCATCTTTTACGTCATTGCCGGGGGAGCCCTGGGCTCGGCCTTCATTCCCACTTTTTCGGCCTATTTTACCCGGGACGACGCGGCCGGCGGCTGGCGGCTTTTTTCGGCCGTTTCCAACCTGGTCCTGCTGGTCACCACCCTGGCCGCTGGGCTGGCCGCCCTCTTTGCCCCGCAAATTATCGCTTTTTTCTACCCAGACCTGATAAGGCAGGAGCCGGCGCTGCTGCCGATGACGGTGGCCCTGATGCGGGTCATGTTGCTCTCCGCCGTCATCTTCGGAGTCAGCGGCGTGATGATGGGGGCCTTGAACGCCAGGCAGCACTTCCTCCTGCCGGCCGTGGCCCCGATCATTTACAACCTGGGAATTATCGCCGGGGCGGTCCTGTTTGCCCCCAACGTCATGGGGCTGGCCATCGGCACGGTGAGCGGGGCGCTGGGCCACCTGGCCATTCAGTTGCCGGGTTTGCGCCGGCAACAGGCCCACTACACGCCGGTCTTGTCGCTGCGCGACCCCGGCGTGCGCCAGGTGTTGCGGCTCATGGCTCCTCGTATTCTGGGGCTTTCATTCGGCCAGCTCAACCACCTGGTGACCCAATTCCTGGCCCAGTCCATGGCCCTGGGCAGCATCCCGGCCCTGGGCCTGGCCTGGCGGGTCATGATTATGCCCCAGGGCATTATCGGCCAGGCGCTCGGCATTGCTTCCTTTCCAACCTTTGCTACCTTGGCTGCTCGTTCGGAATTGCCAGAGATGCGCCGTATCCTGGCCGACACGCTGCGCCTGATCCTCTTTTTCAGCCTGCCGGCTTCCGTTCTCCTGGTCGTTTTGCGCCAGCCTATCGTGACCGTGCTTTTTGAGCGCGGCCAGTTTGGGGCGGAATCTACCGGTTTTGTCGCCTGGGCTCTGCTCTTTTACAGCGCCAGCCTGGTAGGGTTAGCAGCCACTGAGGTGATTTCCCGCGCCTTTTATGCCCTGGAGGACACGCTGACGCCGGTAGTGGCCGGCGGGCTGCAACTGGCAGCCATGATTGCCGGCGGGCTGTGGCTCAGCAACCAACTCTTCCCGGCATTGGGCTGGCTGCCGTTAGGCGGCCTGGCCCTGGCTTACAGCCTGTCCGCGCTTCTGGAAGTGGCGGCGCTGTTGTGGTGGCTGCGGCGCAAGATGGGGGGTATAGACGGCCGGCGGCTGTTGGACGGACTGTGGCGGATGGCGCTGGCCAGCCTGCTGGCGGCCGGAGCGACCTGGCTGGTCCAGCGCCGGCTGGCAAACTCCCCTGCCCTGGTCCAATTGCTGGCCGGGACAGCGGCCGGCGGTGCCGCCTACCTGGCCGGCTGCCTGACCCTCAAGGTCGAAGAAATCCGCCAGTTGTTGGCGTACAGCCAGCGCCTGCTCAACCGTTAGAAACAAAAACCCCGGCTATGCCGGGGTAATTGGAGATTCGAGATTAGTTGTGGAGTCAATCTCTAATCTCTCATAACCGCCATCAACTATCAACGAATAACCAATAACCCCTATTAGTTGCTGGCGTTGATCCCGTCGGTAATCGTCAGGTTGGCCCGGGTCATCAGCTCGTCGTTGACCCAGACTTCCAGGGTATATTCGCCCAGTTGGAAGCCTTCTTCGGGGCGGAAATAGACGTAGCCAGGACCGCTGTCGCCGTAATTCCAGACCTGGTTGCCGCCGTCCACCACCTGGCCATTGTGCCGCCAGACCCAGGACCAGGCCATGCCATCGGCCATGCCGTCGTAGCTGAAGGTGGCGTAAATGGTGAAGAACCCTTTGATAAAGCGCCGGCCGGGCTCAATGGCCTCGTAGTCGTCGCTGATTTCCGTGGAGAAAGAAATGTCTCCCAACTCGGTGGCGTCGGTCATTTCAGCCGTCGGTTCGTATTGGTCGTATTCGGCCGGTAACGTGGCGGGCTGGACCAGTTCGGCCAGGTCGGCCGGCACCGGCGGGGCAATGCGGTTAGAAACAGTGGACAAATCAATCTGGACGGCAACGGGCGAAGCTTCAAGGTCAACTTCGTCCTGGGGGACGGCCGACTCCGGCAGGGGTTTGGCGTGTCTTAGAACAGCCACGCGGGGGGTGTTATCCTGCGGACCCTGCCAGGCATAAACACCGGTACCTGCCATAACCAGAATGAGGCACACCGTGGCCGTCATATACGATTGCATACGCCTGGCGGCTTGCTGGCGCAGGAAGAAAAAGGGGGAGCGCTTAGCCTCGCGCCAATACTTGGCGGTTATAGAGGATGTCAGGCAGACCAATAATAACAGTCCGCCGATCACCCAAGGTATAATTGTTCCAGGTACTAAACTTGCCAAACTGCTAATTCCTCTTCCCGAGTTCTACAAACGTAAGATTATAATCAATGTCTCGATCTTGACAAGTTTGTGACAAAATCCCTACGAATTGCCACCAAAACGCCCCCTTTAGAGTTAGCGTCCTGGCCATTCACTCTAACGCCTGGAGAGTAAACATGTTTAAGTTTGTGACCATTTATCGCCGCGTTGACGACGACATGGCCCTGGAGAGCTTCTTCTCCAGCACCCACTTACCGCTGGCCGAACAGTTGCCCGGCCTGCTGCGCAGCGAGGTGAGCCGGGTAACGGGTAAGCCGGGTGGCCAGTCCCGCTTCCACCTGATGTACGAACTATACTTTGAGTCGCAGGACGTGTTCCAGCAGGCCTTGTTTAGCGAGCCGGGCCGCGAATTAATGAAGGCCTTGGCGCCGTGGGGAGAAGCCAGGATTATCACCTGGTTTTACGCCGAGTCGTTTGAAGAAGAGAAAGAAGAGATTGGAGAGTAGAGAGTAGAGATTGGCCAATCTCTACTATCCACTCTCTAATCTCCACCCTCCGCTGCGCGAAGGATGGCCCGGATAGGCGGCGCATGGAGGAACTTTTCGCACAGCCCCTCATCTTGAATGGGGTAGGCGATTTGCTGGATAACCTCGGCGGCAATCCGGTAGTGGACCCGAGACAGGGCCGGGTTTTCCGAGATACGGGCCAGAGCCGCGTGCAGTTGCCACAACAACATCCGGCGGCTGGTTTCGTGGGCCAAAAACAGCGCTTCCTGCCACATTTGTTGAGCCAGCGCCATTTCTCCTTGCTTTTCGTGGTAGAGGCCACTCACGTGCAGCGCGTCGGCCATATAACCCCGCGTATTGGCCGCCTCGGCCAGCGCCTTGAGACGACGGGCAAACTCGTGCGCCTTCTCCGTTTCCCCCTGCTCAATCTTGACCAGGGCCAGGGAATACAGGGTCTGGAGTTCTACGTCGGGGTTGCCCGTCTCCTGGCTCAACGCCAGGGCCTGGTTGAGGTATTCCAATCCTTCCTCCACCCGGCCCAGCCGCCACAAATCAAAGCCCAGGTTGCGTGTGACGTCACTCTCGCTATAGCGCAGGTTCAACTCCCTGGCCAGGGCCAGCCCCTCCTGGTGAAAGACCAGGGCCTGCTCCATATCGAATAAACTCTGGTAACACTCGCCCAGGTTGTTCAGCGTGACCGTCGTTTCTCGCTTGCCTATCTGGCGTGCCCACGGTAGCCCTTCTTTCAAGGAAAAGATGGCCTTATCTACGGCCCCCAGGGCCATATAGGCAATGCCCAGCCAATTATAGGTCTGCATCAGTCCCAGCCCGTCACCCAGTTGCTCAAAGAGGGACAGGGCCTTATTCAAATTGGAGATGCTTTCTTCCATCCGCCCCAGATACTGCTGCGCCCCACCTGTTTCCTGGAGCGCCTTGGCCCGGCCGGCCGTGTAATTGAGCGCCTGAGCCAGTTCCAGGGCCTCCTGGAAGGTTTCCAGGGCTTGCCTGTACTGGTTGATCCGGTTGTATTGCGTGCCCAACAAGACCAGGGCTTCCACCGCATCCTTGCTCGTGCCGGCCTCCAGGTAATATTGCTGGTAGCTGGCCAGCGCCGCTTCCTGGTCTCCCAACAGCCGGCATAGTTCTCCCAGATCGCGCAGAGCCGCCAGCCGTATCTCTTTAATGGCCGGGTCATTCAACTGGTTTGGGGTATTTGCCAATAGCCGGGCATATAATTTCCGGGCTAGAGGATGGTTATTCTCTCCCCGAGCGGCCGCCGCCTGGGCCAGAAGTTCATTTGTCTGATGAATATCCATTGCTCTCCTGAAACCGAAGTGTAACGAATTTTGCCAATTGGGCCAAATGTCCCGGTAGAAAACCAACGGCTTTCTCGCGGATAGGGTATAATAGAGATTGGCGAGTAGAGATTGGAGATTGGCCAATCTCCAATCTCTAATCTCCAAATTTGTGGAGAGGTTGTTACAGGAGGGCTTGTTATGTCGTTATTTCGCCGCGCGTTGCGAATTTTCTTATTGATAGCGGGCGTGATAGCCGGGATTATTGCGGCCGTCACCGCCTTCTTTGCCCGCTTTTTACTGTCGCCTCCCCGGCAACGCTTGTGGACGACGCCAGCCCATTTGGGGATGCCCTACGAAGACGTGCAATTCCCTGCGCGGGATGGGCTGCGCCTGTCCGGCTGGTTTGTCCCGGCCTCAAATAACACCTCCGGCCAGCCAGGCCCCACGCTGGTTATGGTTCACGGCTGGCCCTGGAATCGGCTGGGGACGGCCGCGGCTGGCCTCCTGCACGACGTTCCGGGCAGTTCACCGGTCGAGCTGCTCCACCTGACCCACCCGCTGCACCACGCCGGTTACCACGTTCTGATGTTTGATCTGCGCAATCACGGCCAGAGCGCCGGCGCACCGCCGATTACCTTTGGCTTACAAGAGGCCAACGATCTGCTGGGCGCCCTGGATTATTTGCTGACCCGCCAGGACGTAGACCACGACCGCATAGGCGTGATCGGCTTCTCGATGGGGGCGAACACCATCCTCTACGCCCTACCCCACACCGGGCGCTTCAAGGCAGCCATTGCCGTTCAGCCCACCAGCCCGGCCGTTTTTGCTAGTCGTTACGCCTATTATCTGTTGGGGCCGTTAAGCGGCGTGGTCATAGCCCTGGTTCAGTTCATTTACCGGGCCAGCAGTGGCTTGAACTTTTCGGCCATCGAACCGGCTTTTGCCGCCGCCGGAGCCGGCCGGACGCCCATCCTGTATATCCAGGGCAACGGCGACCAGTGGGGCAGCCCGGATAACGTCACCCAAATTGCCAGGGCCACACCCAACGCCTCCGGCCTGCTTATGGTAGACACAAACGGCCGTTTTGGTGGTTACCAGTACGCCATTGATCATCCGGAGCGGCTGTTGGCATTCTTCGCAGAACACCTGGGAGGTGGCTGGTGACACAACAAGAGTTCTTACACCAACTGGATGCAGACCGGCTGGCCCGGATGGTTGAAGTAAGCCGGGTATTAAACTCCACAACTGATGGGGATACGCTGCTCAAGTTGATTATTACCGAAGCGGCCGCCCTGACCGGCGCCGAGGCGGCCTCCATTTTGCTGCTGGACATGCAAACCCGGGAATTGCGCTTTAAGGCCACAGCCGACGAGATGACGCCCGAAATGGCCGATACGCCCGTGCCCCTGGACAACAGCATTGCCGGCAATGTCCTGACTTCCAACAAACCACGCATCGTCCACGACGTCAGCAAGGAGCCGCTGTGGAATCCCCAGGTATCCCAGGCCATCAATTTCCCTACCGGTTCTATCCTGGGCGTACCCATGCACGACGGTGCGGCCCGGCCCATCGGCGTGTTGGAAGCCCTGAACAAGCTTAACGGCCGTTTTACCGGAGAAGACGTGGCCATCCTGTCCATCTTTGCCGATCTGGCCGGCGTGGCGGTAGAGAAATCCCGGCTCATTGAGAAGTTGAAGCAGGCCAATCAGCAATTAAATGAGCTGGACCGGCTGAAGAGTGACTTTATTGCCCTGGCCTCCCACGAACTGCGCACGCCCCTGTCCATTATCCTGGGCTACGTCTCGTTCCTGCGTGAAGAGGCAGACTCGACGATGGCCAGCCAGCTTGACAGCGTGCTCAAGGCGGCCATCCGGCTGCGCAGCCTGATCCAGGATATGCTTAACCTGCAGTACGTGGACGCCGGCAAAGCCTCACTGGAGCAGGGTTTCGTGGACCTGGCTGAACTGGTCCGGGGCATGGTGGCTGAACGCGACGAAACAGCCCTGGCCAAACAACACACCATCCGCGTCAATCTGCCCGAAACCTCCTTGCCGGTCCTGGTAGATCGAGGAATGATCCAGGTGGTAATCAGCAATCTGATTAATAACGCCGTTAAATTCACGCCGGAAGGCGGCCGGATTGACATTACTATAGAACGGCGCGGCAGCGAAGCCTGGCTGTGCGTATCGGATACCGGCATCGGCATTGCCGAAAACCAGCTCGATCGCATCTTCCACCGCTTTTACCAGGTGGAACCCCACATGCGCCGCCATTACGAGGGCATGGGCCTGGGGCTGGCCATCGCCAGAGAGCTGGTGGAACTGAACCAGGGCCGGATTTGGGCCAGGAGCGAGTACGGGCTGGGCAGCCAGTTTTACGTGGCTCTGCCGCTGCAAACGCGCTCCCAGAACGGCACATGAAGCGACGAGTGACTGGTGCCATCTACCGGTTTGGCTGGCCGCTCCTGTGGCTTGTGGTCCTGCTTATTGGGGCCAACCTGGCCAGGGCGCAAAGCAACCAGGTGTTGGTGCTGGAGGCCGAAGGGCCGGTGACGCCGGCTATGGCCAGCTATTTTGAGCGAGGCATTGCCGCGGCCGAAGCCGAGGGAGCCGCGGCCGTGGTTATTGTCCTGGATACGCCTGGTGGTAGAGTAGACTTTACCCTGTCTATTGTTAAAGTTTTTCAAGCGGCCCGGGTTCCGGTGATCATCTACGTGGCCCCCGAAGGAGCGCAGGCGGCTTCGGCCGGCAGCGTCCTTACCGTGGCCGCCCACGCCGCCGGTATGGCTCCAGGGACAATCATAGGCGCTGCCTCCCCGGTTGGCGAAGGAGGCGTGGATATTGGCGAGACGGCGTATCGCAAAGCCGTCGAAGACTTGAAAGCGACCATGCGCAGCCTGGTGTCCCACCGGGGCGAAGAAGCTGTCGCGCTGGCCGAGGCCATGATCGAAGACGCTAGAGCGGTTACGGCTACAGAAGCTCTCGAAGTTGGACTCATTGACGTCGTGGCTAGCGATGTGTCCGATTTACTACGCCAGGTGGACGGCCTGGCTGTAGAAGTAGCTGGTGACACGATAAGGCTGCAAACGGCCGGAACCGAGCAACAAAGACTGCCGATGAGCCCGGTTGAACGTATCCTACACGGCCTGGTTGACTCCGTAGTGATTGGTATCCTGCTAACGATTGGCGTCCAGGCGATACTGATCGAGATTTCCAGCCCTGGCGGCTGGGTAGCTGGTTTTATTGGTGCGGTCTGCCTGGGCCTGGGTCTCTACGGCCTGGGCGTGCTGCCGGTCAACTGGCTGGGGCTGGCCTTCATTGGTGCAGCCTTCGTCCTTTTCCTGCTGGAGGTCAAGGCAGCCACCCACGGGGCGCTGGCCGCCGTGGGCACAGTCACCATGCTGGCCGGCCTGCTGATCCTCTTTAACTCGCCGGGCACGCCGGAATTTGCCCGGATTTCCATTCCCGCCGCTGTAGCCATTAGCTTGGCGACAGCCGGCTTCTTCGTTTTCCTGGTGACGATGGCCCTGCGGGCCCGGCAGCGGCCGCCGATCACCGGGGCCGAAAGGATGATCGGCCTGATCGGGCAGGTGCGGTCTCCCCTGGAAGCAGGGGATAGCGCTTCCAAGCCCTATAGTGGCATGGTCCTGGTCAACGGCGAGCTGTGGCGGGCCACGGCCGACGAGCCTGTGGCCAAAGGGGAAAAGGTGGTGGTCAAAAGCCTGGACGGCTTCACCCTGCGGGTGAAGAGAGTTGAGAACGAGAGCTAGAGGTAAGGTGGAAGGTGGCAAGTAGGCAAGTGGCAGGTGAGCAAGGAACTTGCAAACTCGCAAACTTGCAAACTCGCAGACTCGCAAACTCGCAGACTGATTGTACTTATAAGCTATGAAGTTCAAAGTTAACGTTGACGGGCAGGAAAAGGAAATTGAGGCCATTCGCCAGGGCGATCGCCTGCGAGTAAGTTACGACGGCCTCACCGCCGAAGTCCTGGTCATTCACACCAACGGTCCCCACTTTGTCCTGGAAGTGGAGGAACCGGGGCCGGACGGCTTTGTGCGCCGCAAGCGCGTTCGCGCCGCCGGCCACGCCCAGGGCGACAAGCGCCAGTTGTGGGTCAACGGCCGCAACCTCACCTACGAGCGGGTCCGGGAGGGGTCGGCGGCCCATCCGGCCGGAGATGCCGGTTCCCTATCGGCCACCATTCCAGCCGTCGTTTCCGAAATCCTGGTCCAGGTTGGGGACCAGGTCGCGGCCGGCGACAAGCTCATTCTCCTGGAATCCATGAAAATGGTCCTGCCCATTAACGCCCCCACCGCCGGCCGCGTCACGGCCGTTCATTGCGCGGTGGGCGAGGCAGTCCAACTGGGTGTTCAGTTGGTGGAGATTGGAGACTTCGTCCTGAAGGACTCAAGTCCGAAGGATTAGAGGTTGCAGATTGATCAATCTCTAATCTCCAATCTCTAATCTCCTATTCAGGGAGGAGGAGAGTATGAACCAGCGACGATTGCAGCGGTTGACAGACGAAATTCTGGCTCACGGCCTGGACGGCGTGGCCCTGGTGCCGGGGCCGAATATGCTCTACCTGAGCGGTATTCACGCCCACCTGAGCGAGCGGCCGTTGGTCCTCTTTTTGCCGGCCGACGACGACCCGGCCGTCATCATTCCCCTCCTGGAAGCCGGCAAGGCCGAGGCGGCCGGTATTGCCCAGGACCGCATTTTTGCCTGGAGCGACCAGGAGGGCTACACCGGGGCCTTCCAGCAGGCCTGCGCCCACCTGGAACTATCTGACTACCTGTTGGGTGTCGAGGCGCTCTACATGCGCGTGCTGGAAATAGAGCTATTGCACCGTTACGCGCCGGGACTGAATACCGCCCACGTGGAACCGGTCATGGCCGCCCTGCGTCTGAGTAAGGATGAAACTGAACTGGCGGCCATGGCCGAAGCCGCCACGGTGGCGGAAACGGCCATTGAACAGCTCCTGCCCCGCATCAAGACCGGCCAGACAGAGAAGGAAATCGCCGGGATGCTAGTCCAGGAGTTATACACCGCCGGCAGCGAGGCGCTGCCTTTTGGTCCTATCGTTGCCTCCGGCTCAAACGCTGCTTTGCCCCACGCTGTGCCCACCGACCGGCCGATCCAGCATGGCGACCTGCTGATCATAGATTGGGGGGCAACGGTGAACGATTATCCTTCGGACATCACCCGGACCTTTGCCGTGGGCCAGGTGGAAGAGGAATTCCGCCACATCCACGAGGTGGTCCGGCAGGCCAACGTGGCCGGCAAATTAGCCGTCCGGCCGGGGGTCAACGGCGAGACGATTGATCAGGCGGCGCGTAACGTGATCGAGGAAGCCGGCTACGGCCCCCACTTTATCCACCGCACCGGCCACGGGCTGGGGTTGGAAGTCCACGAATTCCCCTCCCTGGTGGCCGGTAGCACTTCGCCGCTGGGCGTCGGGGCCGTTTTCACCGTCGAGCCGGGCGTTTACCTGCCCGGCCGGGGCGGCGTGCGCATTGAAGACGACGTCGTCATCACCAAGGAAGGCTATCGTTGTTTAACCCAATTTCCCAGGGAGTTGATACAGGTAGGATAGGTTTTAAAGATTGGAGATTAGAGATTGGAGATTAATCTCTAATCTCCAATCTCTAATCTCATCACTCATTACTTCCCTATGAACGATCCACTCATCGGTCGCCAACTCGCCAATTTCCGTATCGAGCGGTTGCTCGGCCGGGGCGGCATGGCCCTGGTCTACTTTGGCCGCGACCTGGTATTGCACCGGCCGGTGGCCATCAAAGTCATTGACACCCGCCACCGGGACAACCCCACCTACGCCCGCCGCTTCCTCCAGGAAGCCCGGACGGTAGCCCGCTGGCGACACGAGCACATCGTCCAGGTCTACTACGCCGACGAAGAAGAGGGCCTCTTTTACTTCGTCATGGAATACGTGGATGGGTTGGACCTGGGCCGGCTGATGGCCCAGTACACCGACGACGGCGAGTTGATGCCTCAGCAAGACGTGCTGCGCACCGGCCGGGCCATTGCCGAAGCGCTGGATTACGCCCACCAGAACGGCGTCATTCACCGCGACGTAAAGCCGTCCAACGTCATGGTCGCCAACGACGGCCGGGTAGCTCTCATGGACTTTGGCCTCGCCTTGGACGTGCAACAGGGCTCTATCGGCGAGACCTTCGGCAGCGCCCATTACGTCGCCCCTGAACAGGCCCGCCGCTCCTCGGACGCCGTACCCCAATCTGACCTGTACTCGTTGGGCGTCATTCTCTACGAGATGCTAACCGGCGTGACGCCTTTTGACGACCCTTCACCCACCAGCCTGGCCTTGCAGCACTTGACCCAGCCGCCGCCGCCACCGCGCACCCTTAACCCCCGGCTGAACGAGGCTACTGAGGCAGTCTTGCTCAAGGCGCTGGCCAAAAAAGCCGAAGAGCGGTACCAGAGCGGCCGGGCCTTATTAGACGCCCTGGCCGAAGCCCTGCGGCAGCCGGCCACTGCGCCCAAGATGAGTTTGCCATTGCCGGCCGGCGTCGAGGATCCGATGGCCTTGTCGCCAACTTCGATCCAGGAACGGGTCGGCCGCCACGCCGCTGCCCAGGAAACTCCGCCCCTGGCGACCCGGATGCCAGCGCCAGCACCGGTGCTGGCCGCCTCCAGGCCGGCGCCAGCGCCGCTGGCCGTCTCTACCCCTCCCCGGCCGGACGCGCCCCGGCGCAAGACACTACCCTGGGTGGCGCTACTGGGTGGTGGCGCGCTGCTGTTGGTCCTGGCTGTGGCGGTTGCCCTGTTGCTGGTTTTGGCCGCGCGCGGCCGGGGCGACGAAGTCCAGGCCGCCGGGCTGGGGACGCCAGCGGCTGGGACCAGGATCGTGGAGGTGCTGGCCGGTAGCCGGGAAACACCTACGCCAGCAGCGACGGCCGGGAGCAACCAACCGGCGACTACCGCAGCGCCCACCCTACCGGTGGCTTCCGGCCCCACCTCGCCACCGGCCTCCTCGACCTCGCCGCCGGCCGCAACGGAACCGGCTACGGTTATCGCCACCTCGCCGGCCACGGATACGGCGCTCCCTCCTTCGCCTACGGCGCCGCCGGGCGGCCAGCCTACCGCTACTGTGCTGTACCCGGGTGGCTACCGGGTCCGCCTCTTTTACGACCCCTATAGCTTTTACGTCCTCAACTTAGATAGCCAGCGGTTGGGCGTCAAGCCCCTGGCCTTTGAAGCGCTCAACTCGGACGGCCAGCCCACCGGTTTTCGCTTTAATGGCGACCGGTGGTCTCAATTTTACTTTTTCCTGGAGAGCGGCCGCTGTGACCGGATTGAGATCAACCGCTCGCCAGGTTATTTACGGCCGGCCGATTGCCACAGCTACAACGCCACCGTCACACCCTCGGCCGACGACGAGATGATTTTCTGGATTCCCCGCGATGGCGTGACCGAGTTTCGCGTTCTTTATAACAACCAGGAGGTCGGCCGCTGCCCGGTGGGCAGTGGCGTCTGCGATGTGTATTTGCCGCGATGAGCAGTGACAGTTTATTAGGCCAACAACTAGACGAATACCGGCTGGAGGCGTTGCTCGGCCGGGGCGGGATGGCCCGTGTCTATCGCGGCCTGGACGTTCGGCTCAAACGTTACGCCGCCATTAAGGTCATTGACACAGCCTTCCGGGCTAACCCGGAATACAAGCACCGTTTTGAGCGCGAGGCCCAGGCTATTGCCCAGCTCGAACACCCCAATATCGTCCGCCTGTATCGTTACGGGGAGGCGCGCGGCGTCCTCTACATGGCCATGGAGTACGTCGAAGGCGCCAACCTGGCCGGCGTCCTGGACTCTTACCGGCAAGATGGCGAGTGGATGGAGCCAGAGGAGGCCAGCCGGATTATTCGCGAAATTGGCCTGGCCCTGGACTACGCCCACAACGTCGGCGTCATTCACCGGGACATCAAGCCCTCCAATATCATGCTTAACCGCCAGGGGCGGGCCATCCTGACCGATTTTGGCCTGGCGCTGGTGACCGAGCTGGGCACGCAGGGCGAGGTCTTTGGCACGCCGCAGTACATTGCCCCGGAGCAGGCTATCTCCTCGGCCGGGGCCCGGCCGGAAAGTGACCTCTATTCGCTGGGCGTTATCCTCTACGAGATGTTCGTCGGCGAGCTGCCTTTTGACAGCGAGGACTCGCTAGACATAGCCATGAAGCATATGAGCGAGCCGCCACCGCCGCCACGCCAGCTCCGGCCGGATCTCAGCCCGGAGCTGGAAGCGGTCCTGCTGCGGGCGCTGGACAAGAAGCCGGAAGCGCGCTACGCCACCGGGGCCGCCCTGGCTGAGGCCCTGAAACAGGCGCTGCGCGCCCCGGCCACCCAGGCTTCTCTGCTGGTCCTACCTTCGCGCCTTTCCATCCCGGAACGAGTCGTCGAGGAAATCAGGGCCAATCCGCTGCCGCCCATCCCGGTGGCCGTGGAGACGCCGGCCGAGGCAGTGATCCAGCCGGCGGCCGGGCCGGTGGACGAGCCACCGACGAGCCACCGACCGCCGCCTCGCCTGGTCCGGGCCGAGACGCCTGCGCCACCACTGCGGCGCAGCCGGCCGGCGCTCCTGTTGCTGGCCCTGGGAGCGGCCACGCTGCTCCTGTGTGCGCTGGCGGCCGGCGGCTTGTGGGCGGTAAATGGTCTCCTGGCCGGTAATGGCGACACCCCTACCGCCCAGGCAACCGGTAACACGGAGACCGCAGGCGAACCAACGCCAACGCTGGCCGCCACCCGGCCGGCGGCGGCAACGGCTGCGCCGACCCGGACACCTCCACCCGCTACTGAGACCCTAACCAGTGGTCCGTTAGTTTACGAATTACAACTGGTGAAAAACGATGAGGATAGCCTGTTTGTGGTCAACGTGTCCTCCCTGGACTTTCCTCTGGAGCGGCTGGGCCTGGGTCAGGAGGAAGATGAGTTGGAAGGGGAGGAGTGGGACGAAGAATGGCTGTCGGCCGGAGAGTGTGTGACCGTTTGGAAAGAGCAGGGGAACCCTCGCCCGCCGGCCGTCTCCTGCCAGCAGGTGGGTGATCGCCTGACGCGTGGACCCGGCGAAATTTTCTGGGGCCGGGATTTCAGGGTCTACTACAACGGGGAGCGGATTGAAACCTGTAGGAGAAATGAGGAAATCTGCCTTGTCACCATTCCTGTGGCACAATCGGACGATGACGACGACGATTGACAGCCCCCTCTCGGAGTTCAAGCGATGGTCGCCGGGCCGCCCAGCGCAATCGCCAACCTTCGAGAGGTTTAAGTGATCAGGCGGAGGTTTCCTAATCAGACGCATACAGCCCTGTCCGTCCCATCCTGTTGTTCACCTGTTAGAGCGCGCCGGCTGGCTGGCCGTCATCATTCTATTACTGGCCACAGTGGCCGCCTGCCGGCAAACGGAAGCCACCCCGACGCCCACCCTGCCGCCACCGCCGTTGCCTTCACCTTACCCGGCGACGGCCGCCGGCACGCCCAACCCCCCGGCCGGTGGTTATCCAGCCCTGGTTACTGTCACTACCGCGGCCGGGTCATTGGCCATAGCCACACCCATACCAGCAGCCGTGCCGGCCACGGCCGCCAGCCCGGCCGCCCAGGCCTTTCTACCGGTTGTTGGCGCCGGGCCGGCGCCAACGGCCACACCTACCCCCACCCACACCAGTACCCCCTCCCCCACGCCTACCCCGACCATTGACTTTGCCGCCGTGCGCGCCCAGTTGCGGGCTCAGGGCCAGGAGCTGGCCTTCGTCAAAATTGGCTTTCACGTGGGCGTAGGCGGCAACCGCCACGGGCTGGGCGAGTGGATGCGCCGCCTGGATATGGCCGGCGTACCGTTCTTTTTGAAGAGCGCGGACGACGCCGGACCCCTGCTGGAGGCCCAGGAAATCGCCCGGGCCAGTAGCGTGCCCCACGTTCTGGTTTACCGGCGCAGCGGTAACGACTACGACACGCCGGATTACAGCCTGCCCGCGGCCGAGGCCGCCCGCCAGCATTGGGAACGGCACAGGGCCGCCTGGCCGCCAGAGTTGGACCCCAGCCTGGTTTGGATTGAGACGGTCAACGAGGTAGACAAGAACCAGTCTGTGTGGCTGGCCCGCTTTGCCCTGGAAACGGCCCGGCTGGCCCTGGCCGATGGCTTCCGCTGGGCGGCTTTTGGCTGGTCGTCGGGCGAACCGGAGGTGGCCGACTGGCAGTCGCCGCCAATGCTGGAATTTTTACGACTGGCCGCGGCCAACCCCGACCGCCTGGCCATTGCCCTGCACGAGTACAGCTTCATGGCCGGCAATATTGCCGACCAGTATCCGTACAAGCTCGGCCGCTTCCTGCAGTTGTTCCAGGTCTGTGACCAGTACAACATTCCCCGGCCGACGGTGCTGATCACCGAGTGGGGCTGGGAATACCAGACCGTGCCTCCGCCAGAACGAGCTATGGACGACGTTGCCTGGGCGGCCGGCCTCTACGCCCCCTACCCCGAGGTCAAAGGAGCGGCCATCTGGTATCTGGGTGGCAACTTCGGCGAGATCCATAACCAGGCCCAGCGGTTGATCGTGCCCGTCCTCAATTACGCCCTTGGCAACTACTTCGCCGTGCCCCCGCCTTCCACGCGCGTGCCGGCCAACCCGGAATTGTACCGGCCGTGATATAAGGAGCATTACCATGAACGGTTGGAGCAAGCGCAAACGACTGGAAGCGGCTATTGCCGGCGAGGCGGTGGACCGGTTGCCGGTAGCCTTGTGGCGACACTTCCCCGGCGATGACCAGGATGCGGCCGCGCTGGCCGCGGCCCACATCCAATGGCAGCGGGATTATGATTGGGATCTGGTCAAGGTCTCCCCGGCCAGCAGCTATTGCCTGGTAGACTGGGGAGTGAAAGATCTCTGGGAAGGCTCGCTGGAAGGCACCCGCACTTACATTGAACGGGCTATCTCCGAGCCGGACGATTGGGGGCATCTGCCTGTTCTGGACCCGCGCCGGGGGATGCTGGCGACCCAAATTGAGGCCTTGCAGTTGCTGGGCCAGGCCTTTGGCGACGACATTCCCTTTATAGCCACGATCTTCTCTCCCCTGGCCCAGGCCAAAAACCTGGCCGGCGAGGAAATAATGCTCAGCCATATGCGCCGCCAGCCGCAAGCCTTCCGCCACGGGTTGGAAATCATCACCCGCAGCACCGTTGACTTTATCGAGGCGGCCAAAGAGACGGACATGAGCGGCATCTACTACGCTATCCAGCACGCCAGTTATCCGCTGCTCAGCCCGGCCGAATACGAGCAGTTCGGCCGGCCCTACGATGAGGAAATCCTGGCTGCAGCCAGCGACCTGTGGCTAAACATGCTTCACATCCACGGCCAGCAGATCTTCTTTGATCGGTTGGCCGATTACCCGGTGGAGATCGTCAACTGGCACGACCGGGAGAGTGGCCTTAACCTGGAGGAGGGCCTGCAACAGATAGCCGGGGCGGTGAGTGGCGGCGTCTCCCGTTGGTCGCTGTACCAGGAAGCGCCGGATGCGGCGCTGGAGGAGGCTCGCGACGCCGCACGGCAGACCAGTGGCCGGCGCTTCGTTCTCGGCGTCGGCTGCGTGGCCATGACCAACACCCCCCTGCGCAACCTGCGGGCCATGAGAGAATTTGTGGAAGCAGCAGTGTGACTGTCACTTTTGAAGTGACAGTCACACTGCTACTCAAAACCCAAATCCTATTTGCCTCGCTTCCACCACCTTCAGGCTGGCGGCCGCCACCCCCAGGAGGCGCATTTTTTGTCCGGGCGGCCACTGTTCTTCCCAGATGGCCAGGGCCAGGCGGTAGAGTTGGTCGGCCTGGTCTACGCCAACCTCGACGCTTTTCTGCCGGGTAAAGGTCGTGAAGTCATCCCAGCGAAACTTGACCCGCACCGTGTGAGCCACCAGGTTGTGTACTTGCAAGGAATCGGCCACCCTGGCGGCCATTTCCCGCAGTTGGCCCTTTAACCGCTCCGGGTCATTCACATCCTGGCTGAAGGTCCATTCCTGGCTGATACTCTTGGGCAACCCCCAATCACTCTTGACCTCACGCGCGTCAATCCCCTGGGCTCGCTGTTGCAGCTCGTCCGCCTGGCGGCCGAAGTGGGCACGCAGCAGCTCCACTTTGGCCGTGGCCAGTTGGCCGCACCGCTCAATCCCCAGCCGGGCCAGCCGCTCGGCCGTGCGCGGCCCAATGCCCCAAATGACCTGTACTGGCAGCGGAGCCAGGAAAGCCGCCTCCTCGCCCGGCCGGACGATGGTTAGCCCCTCCGGCTTGTCGTGGTCGGAGGCCACCTTGGCCACCAGTTTGCTCGTCGCCAGCCCCACGGAGGCCGGTAGCTTTGCTTCTGCCTTAACCTGCTGGCGGACGGCCGCCGCCAGCCGCTCCGGCTCTGGCTCACCACCCAGGTCTACGTAAGCCTCGTCCACGCTCATCTGCTCCACCGGGCCATAGCCAGCCAGGACAGCCATAACCTGGCGAGAGCAGTCGCGAATGCGCGGCCAGTTGTGGTCTACAATTTTGAGCCGGGGACAAAGGCGCACGGCCGTGGCCATGGGCATGGCCGAGCGGACGCCGAACTTGCGGGCCTCGTAACTGGCCGAGGCGACCACTCCCCGGTGCTCCGGCCGGCCGCCCACCGCCACAGGAATGCCCACGTCCTCCGGGTGCTCCAGGAGGTGGACGTTGGCGAAGAAGGCGTCCATGTCCAGGTGGAGGACAGCGCGCGGCCAGGCTATCATGGTCTATATTGTACTCTATTGTAAACATGATCTATAGTTTTGGTTTTACCGTTTTTGTGGGACAATGTCGCCGTAAGGAAGGACAGCTATGAACGTAACTGTCGGCCAGAAGGCCACCCGCAGCCTGACTCTGACCCCCCAACACGTGCAAACGTTTGCCGAGTTGACCGGCGATTACAACCCTCTCCACTTCGACGAAGCTTTTGCTGCCCAGACGAAGTTCGGCCGGTTGGTCGTCCAGGGCGGCCTGACCACCGGCCTGCTGCATGCCCTGGTGGCAATGGACTTGCCCGGCCCAGGCACGGTCTTTCTCAGCCAGAACTGGAAGTTCACCGCGCCGGTTTACATCGGCGACACGATTACGGCCGAAGCCGAAATCCTCAGCGTCCACCTCACCAAGCCGGTAACCCAAATACAGATCCGCATCACCCGGCAAACGGGGGAGACGGTGCTAGAGGGAGAAGCGTGGTGCTATACCTTTATCGTAGGTTGAAGCAGTTATGAAAACTATTCTCAAAGTCGAAGAACTCTTTTTCCTGTTCTTATCCATTTACCTGTTCCAGGCGTTGGAGTATGCCTGGTGGTGGTACGCCCTGCTGTTTTTCGCCCCGGACCTGGGCATTGCCGGCTACCTGGCTGGCCCTCGAGCAGGAGCGGTTGTCTACAACCTGCTCCACCACCGGGGCCTGGCCGTGGCCCTCTACCTGCTAGGAGCCTGGCTGGCCGGCCTGCCCCTACAACTGGCCGGGCTGATCATCCTGGGGCACAGCAGCTTTGACCGGGTGCTGGGCT
This sequence comes from Chloroflexota bacterium, assembly GCA_022616275.1. GTDB lineage: Bacteria > Chloroflexota > Anaerolineae > Promineifilales > Promineifilaceae. Next base: position 52,304 of record JAKEFB010000121.1, on the reverse strand, counting down.
ACGGGCTGAAATATCCTGACTCCTTCCAGCATACCCACCTGGGATTGATCGGCCGGTAACAGGTCTAATAAGTGTGGCTCGGTCAGCGACCAACTATAGCCGGGGGAAAACTTCGCAGGCTTCGGAAACCTGCGAAGTTTGGCCTGAGCCGGTAAAAAAAGTACACTTGTACACTTGCGAAACAGCCCAATTAGGGCTATCCTGTAAGCGTAAGGTCAGTTTTGTCGGGAGGGTGCAAAGGGATCGTTTACCAAAGAAATAGTGGGGGCGAGGCAGGCCGAAGGAAAGGTCGCCTGCCTTCAGGGTGCGAGCGACAAACTGCCTGCCTCGCTCTTACGTTGACAAAGGAGAGACAGTGGATATTAAAATTTTACCCCTAGAGGAGGGGGAGCTTAAGGAAATTCCCAACGTTAACCTGGGGTTCGGCCGCCACATGACCAACCGAATGTTTACCCAAAAGTATACGCCAGAAAGGGGCTGGCACGAGGCAACCATCGGCCCTTACCGGCCCATTTGCCTGGACCCGGCCACAGTTGTATTCCATTATGCCCAGGAAATTTTCGAGGGGACCAAGGCCTACCGCCGGCCGGACGGCCACATCAATATTTTCCGCACCTGGGAAAATATGAAGCGCTTCAACGCCTCGGCCCGGCGCATGGCCATGCCCGTCGTGGACGAGGAGGAGCACCTGGCAGCTATTATTCAATTAATTAGCCTGGACCATGAGTGGGTGCCCAGCCGGCCGGGAACGTCGCTCTACATCCGGCCGGTGATGCTGGCTACCGAGGTCGCCCTGGGCGTTCACTCCAGCCGGGAATACTTGCACTTCGTGATTCTGTCGCCGGTGGGCGCCTACTTCAAAGAAGGCTTTAGCCCCGTTTCGGTCTACATCGAGCACAACTACCGCCGGGCCGCCAAGGGCGGCACCGGTGCGGCCAAGACCGGCGGCAACTATGCCGCCAGCCTCCTGGTCGGCGAGCAGGCCAGGGCCAGGGGCTACTCCCAGGTCTTGTGGCTGGACGCCGCCGAAGGCCGCTATATTGAGGAAGTGGGCGCGATGAACATCTGCTTTGTCTACGACGGCAAACACGTCGTCACCCCGCCACTCACCGGCAGCATCCTGCCCGGCGTCACCCGCGACTCGGTCATTACCCTGGCCCGCGACCTGGGCTACACCGTCAGCGAAGAAATGATTGACGTGTACCAGATGCTGGCCGACGTGGAGTCCGGCAAGATTACCGAGGCCTTTGGCTGCGGCACGGCCGCCGTCATTGCCCCGGTGGGCAAATTCGGCTACCGCGACAAGGAGTACCCGGTCAACAACTTTGAAGTCGGCCCGGTCTCCCGCCACCTCTACCAGGAGCTGACCGACATCCAATACGGCCGGATCAAAGACCGCTTTAACTGGACGTACCTGATTGAGGCCAACGGCGCCGGCGGCCGTTAAAAGTCGCGGCGGGCCCGGTCGGAGCCCGGCCCGAGCGGGGCGGCTTCTGCACTTTTTGGCAGTGCCGCGCCTGAAATTGATAGTTTCTGGCGTATAAAGCCAGCTAGAATCAGAAGTCGGATTTTCTGGTAGAAATCCGACTTCTTTTTTTTAGGAGTTCACATGGGCAAGGCTACCGCCCGCCCACTACGAAGGAATGAAAAAGCTTATAGCTTATAGCTGACAGCTATTTAGGAGATTTTTCGATGCAAGAAGTTGCTATCTTAGGAGTTGGACAGACCCCTGTTCGCGAACATTGGGAGTTGTCGCTGCGAGACCTGGCGGTGGACGCCGGCCGGGCTGCCCTGCAAGATGCCGGTCTGGCCAAAGTGGACGCCATTTACGTGGGCAACATGACCAGCGGCACGCTCAACCAGCAGCGCCACCTGGGCGCGCTGGTGGCCGACCACCTGGGCCAGCGAGGAGTCGAGGCTGTTAAAATGGAGGCGGCCTGCGGCTCGGCCGGGTCGGCCATGCGCCAGGGCCTGCTGGCCGTGGCCAGCGGTGAACTGGAAATGGTGCTGGTCATTGGCGTGGAAAAGATGATGGAAAAGTCCGGCGAAGAGATCACGGCCGCCCTCACTGGCGCCGCCGACGCCGATTACGAAGTCATTCACGGAATCAGCTTCGTCAGCCTGAACGCGCTAATTATGCGGCGCTACATGCACGAATACGGTTACCAGCACGGCGACTTCGCTCCCTTTGCCCTCAACGCCCACGCCAACGGAGCTAAAAACCCCAACGCCCTCTTCCGTAAGGCCATTAGCCAACAGGACTATGAGACCGGCCGGCCGGTGGCCGACCCGATTAACCTGTTCGACGCCTCGCCCATTGGCGACGGGGCTGCTGCCCTCCTGTTGGTCCCGGCGGCCAAAGCGCCCCAGGCTGTCCGTGTTATCGGCTCCGCTTCGGCCACCGATACGCTGGCCATCCACGACCGGATCGATCCGCTGTGGCTGAGCGCGGCCGAAAAATCAGCCCGCCAGGCCTACGACCAGGCCGGCATCGGCCCGGAGGACGTAGACCTGTTCGAGGCCCACGACGCCTTCAGCATCATGGCCGCCCTCTCCCTGGAAGCGTGCGGTTTTGCCGGGCCTGGCCAGGGGGTGCGCCTGGCCCAGGAAGGCCAGATTTTGCCCACCGGCCGCATTCCCATCAGCACCATGGGCGGCCTGAAGGCCCGGGGCCACCCGGTGGGAGCGACCGGCCTCTACCAGTTGGTGGAGACCACGCTGCAACTGCGCCAGCAGGCCGGCCCGGCCCAGGTGGAAGGGGTTCACCTAGCCATGGCCCAGAACATCGGCGGCAGCGGCGCTACCGTCGTCACCCACATCCTGCAAAAACCGCAATAAGAGCAAAGACGTGCCTTGCTGCTATTGCGGTTGGTCAGATATAATGCGCCCACTATTTGCGGCACCGGTCTCTTTGCCACTTTGTAGGGAAAGAAATGGCCCATTTGCCAGCGACTTCAAAGCGCCAACAGGATGTGCTCCAAACCAACTTTGCGGATAATAACGCAGAGTTTCCACCCCTGGCCCCCGAGCTGCAACGGACGCTACAACAAATCGTAGACGACGTCGTCGAACGGCTGGGCTGCGTGGGGGCCATCCTGGCCACGCTGGAACCGGGCAATGCCCTGCCAACCCGCGCTTATTCAGTTAGTTTTGCCCCCGAACTGCTGGGCCAGTTGGAAAAACAACTGGGCGTCGGCCTCGTCGGCCCCAAGTCCGTCGTCTACCTGGACGAAGGCAAGCACCGGGACAATCTCAGCGTTCGGGCCGTGAAACTGGTCCAGCAAAACGGCGCGCCAAAGAGGGATTATTACCTCATCTCAGATAACCTCTACGACCTGTTCCGGCCGGTTGTCAGCAAAAAACTGTCTGACCTGGCCCAGCGCCTGACCGGCATCCGCCAGGTGGCGGCCGTGCCCTTCTTGCTCGACGGCGAAGTAGTAGGCAATCTCTTTGCCGCCAGCCAGGTCGAATTTTCCCGGCGGGACACGGACTTTCTCATCGCCTTCGGCCACCAGGCGGCCAATGCCATCCAGAGCCAGCGCCATCTGGCCGAGACCCAGGCCCTGGAGCGGGTCATCCTGGCGCTGCAGGCCAGCATTACCGACGAGGTCCAGGTCTTGCAAACGGTGGTAGACGCCGTGGTCCAGAAGTTGGGCTATGTGGGCGCCATGGTCGCCACGCTGGAACGGGGCAACGCCCTGCCGGTGCGGGCCTTTGCCGTGGACTTTGGGACCGAACTCCTCCACTACCTGGAAACCCGGCTGGGCATCAGCCCCATCAGCCCGCGCTCGGTCGTTTACCTGGACGAGGGCCGGTACAAGGACAACCTCAGCGTGCGGGCGGTGACGGGCAACAACGGCCGCCCGGTCAAGTTCCTGGTCTCCAACCAACTGTACGACCTCTTCCGGCCCATTGTGAACCGGCCGCTCTCGGCCCTGGCCCAGCGGCTGACCGGTATCAAGCAGGTGCTGGCTGTGCCGTTCTTCCTGGACGACGAAGTCGTCGGTAACCTGTTTGTGGCCACCCGCAAGCCCCAGTTTTTACCTCGTGAAATTGTCATCCTCACCTCGTTTGGCCAGCAGGCGGCCGTCGGGATTCGTAACGCCCGCCTCTACCGCAAGGCCGAGGAGCGGCGGCAGATTGCCCAGATGTTTGCCCGTATGGCCTTCAGCGCCGCCGCTTCTGTCCACGGTCTGCGCAACAATATCAGCGCCTTCCGCACCTTCCTGGGGCTGGTCCAGATGACCGCCCACCTGCCGCTGGATCGCCGCCAGCGCGTCCTCGACTCCAGTGACGAGGTGCTGGGCCGGCTAAACGAAGCGGCCGACATCCTGGACAACCTGCACAAGCCGTGGGAACAAAAGCCCGACGTGCCAACCAACGTCAACAACTGCCTCATCTGGGCTGTCCGCGAGCTGCTGCCGGAAGTCAAGTTCGAGCTGCCCGAGGAGTCGTTTGAAGCCCGTGACGGGCTGCGGCTGCACCGCGCCCTGGCCGACAACCTGCCCCTGATATTGACCTTGCCGGATATGTTAATCGAAGCCTTCCGCGTCATCATCAAGAACGGCGTCGAGGCGCTGCTGGAGCACGAAAAAGGCTCCGACATCTGGATTGAAAGCCGGCTGGGCGCGAACGGCGCTATCGAGGTGACCTTTCGCGACAATGGCATTGGCATTAAGCCGGAGAACCTCAACAAAATTTTCGAAATGGGCTGGTCTTCCAAGAAGGGACAGGGCATGGGCTTTGGCCTCTTCTGGACCAGGGATTACGTCGAGGGGCTGGGGGGCACGATTACCGTAGAAAGCGAGTGGAAAAAGGGGACGGCCTTCCACCTGACGCTGCCGCCCGCCGATGGATCAGGCCAGACTCGCCCATAAATTCCGCGAACAGCAAGCCTTCGCCGCCGGCTACTCGCCGCTGTATGAGCGCCTTTTTGGCGTCGTGGCTGGCTGGCTCGACGCGCCTGGCGCCGCCAACGACCCGCTGGTCCAGTGGCTGCTGCACGCCGGCCGCCAGCGCCACACCCTGGACGTGACCCTGCTCCTGGCGGCCGGGCTGCACCGGGCTGTGTTGGCCGGCAAAAGTTCGGCCGCCGGGCTGGCCGCTTACTACTCGACGGCCGGCCACTACCAGTCGCCTGACGATCCCGGCTTTGCCGCGACGCTGCGACAGGCGATCCTGGCCAACCGGGAAGAGCTGGCCGCCTTCATCGGTGCAGCCAGGGTGCAGACCAATGAGACCGGCCGGGGGCTGTGCTGGCTGTTGCCGCTGCTGGCCACAGGCTGGCCGGCCGCCTTCCACCGGGCGCAGCACAGCAACGCGCCGGTATGCCTGTTCCCGGCCAATCTGCCGGGCGAGCTGCCTGATTTCCTACGCCAGATTCCAGCCGAACCACCCCATCCCGTCGTCATTTACAACACCTACATGACCACCTACCTGGACGACAAGGGCCTGGCGCTGGGCAAGCACATTGGCGACTGGGCTGCTACCCAGCCCCGGCCGGTGCTATGGCTACAGTGGGAGCCGCCCCGCGACGGCCGGCAGCCGCCGGAGATGGGCTGGTGTACCTGGACGGCCGACCGCTGGCAGGGCAGGGAGCGCCGACACTGGTCGCTGGGCTGGGTCCACCCGCACGGCCAGGCGGCCGAGCTGGAGACGGAGTTGGGTTCTTTTGGCGATGGATGATGGTTTATAGTCCATCATCCATCACCAAAGCTACAAAATTCTTGACTTACTTTCCCGCTTTCTATATATTTCCATAAGTTTTGATGGCTGAGGCAGAAGAGTGACTACCGATTGGTTGAACCTGGGTGAGGCGGCGCAGGCGTTGGGGGTACATCCGGCGACGCTGCGCACCTGGGCCGACAGCGGCGAAATCCCTTCCCAGCGGACCCCCGGCGGCCACCGCCGTTTCCGCCGCGAAGACCTGGACGCCTGGTTGGCGGCCGATGTCCGCGTTCACTCAGCCGGGGCGCAGGTTATTGTCCAGACTACCTTGGGCCGGGCGCGGCTGGTGCTGGCCGAGGGCGAGGCCAGCCACGAGAGCTGGCACCAACACCTGGACCCGGCCGTCCGGCGCAACCACCAGGAGACAGGCCGCCGGCTGCTGAACCTGGTCATGCGCTACCTGTCCCGCGATGGCAAAGATGAGACAGTGCTAGCCGAGGGACGAGAAATCGGCCGCGAGTATGAGCGGATGGGGCGCGAGAGCGGCCTGAGCCTGGCTGAAACGGTCCAGGCCTTTCTGTTTTTTAGCGAGTTTTTGTTCCAGACTACCTACGACATGACTGAAGCGGCCGGCACGCACGGGCCGACCGACTGGGGCAAAATCCGCCGCCAGATAACCCTGTTTACTAATGAAGTGCTATTGGCGCTAATCGAGGCCCATTCTTGTGAAAAAAGTAGCCACTGACCAGCGCAAGCCCACCCGCCGCCGGGTGTCACACCGCATGCCGGCCGGTTCGCTCTTTTACGAAAAAGTGATCCCCTTCCTCCTGGCTGGGCTGGCCATTCTTATGGCCCTGCTCATCCTTTCCGCCCTGGGGATTTTGCTGGGAGTGGTACCGTTCAACTAAAAGTGTCAGGTGTCAGGTGTTAAGTGAAGTAGGCCAGGTGACACGTGACACCTGACACGTGACACATCACACATGACACATGACACTGAAACAGGAGATTTCGTCGTGTCTCTTAACCATCTGTTACCTTTCGCCTCCACCCTCATTATGGGGGCTTTTACCGTCTTTGTCCTGCAGCGTTTCCTGGTCCGGCGGAAGCTTTATTTCTTGTTCTGGGGGCTGGGGCTGGCCATGTTCGGGATAGGTAGCTTTGCCGAGGCTTACCTGGCCCTGGCCTGGAACCGGTGGGTTTTCTTTGCCTGGTACTACTTTGGCGCAGTGCTTAACGCCGGCTGGATTGGCCACGGGACCGTATACCTGCTCTTTCGCAAGAGGTGGGTTCACTGGCTCACCGTGGTCCTCATCGTGGGCAGCCTGGTGGCCCTGGTCTTGATGCTGCAAGTGATGCCCCGGCTGGACGAGACGCAGTTCACCACCGGCAAAGTCATTAGCGAGCAGTATCAAGAGATTATGCCGTCAGTGAAGGAAGGTGCAACAGTCCGCTGGACCACGCCGTTCTTTAACGTTTACGGGCTGATTACCCTGGTCGGCGGGGCATTATGGTCAGCCTATTTGTTCTGGCGCAAGCGGATTTTGCCCAACCGGGTCGTGGGTAACGTCTTGATTGCCGCTGGGGCGCTGTCTATCGCTTCGGCCAGCACGCTCACCCGGCTGGGTTACGGCTCGCTCCTGTACCTGGGCGAACTGGTGGCAGCCGTTCTCATGTTTGCCGGCTTCCTCGTTGCCGCCCGGCCGGAGACGGAGGAGCGGGTCGCGCCGGCGGTGCATGCGGTGGATTAGGGAGCAGAGCTTGGCGCCGGAAATAGCTTAAGAGACACAACGACGATGAATGATTTACAACCTACCACTGTAGCAACGATAATGGCCGGCGAAAGCCCCGCCGCTGTATCCACTCAGGAGGCGGCCGGGCAGAGCGGCGCAACCCGGTTTAACGTCTGGCAAACCCTACGGCTGAGCACATTTCAAATTGGCTCGGCCATGGGCGACATCCTGGTTGGCAGCGTCTGGAACCGGATCGTCATCTCCGACCTGGGTGTTTCGGCCACCATCGTTGGCCTGCTGACGGCGCTGCGCTATCTGCTCTCTCCCCTGGCCTTGTGGGCCGGCGCCCGTTCAGACACGCGGCCGATTGGCGGCCTGCACCGCACACCCTACATCTGGATTGGGCGCTCAATGTACCTGGCGGCCCTGCCGCTGTTGGGTTTCAGCCTGGCCCGGCTGTCCTCCAATACGGCCGACGTCGTGGGCTGGGCGCTGGCCGTCGCTTTCTTCCTGCTCTACGGGATCGGCACCTTGCTGTCCGGTGCGCCCTTTTTAAGCCTGGTCCGCGACAGCGCCCCCAAGGAAAAGCAGGGGTTAGCTATCAGCATGGCCGAGACGGCGCTGATCACCTTTTTCCCTTTCGTGGCCGTTGGCTTTGGCCGGCTACTGGAAAACTACACTCTGGCGGCCTTCTGGCGATTGGTCCTCCTGACAGTTGGCGTCGGTGGCTTTTTCTGGTTCTTTGCTGTCGTCGGCGTGGAGAAAAAGGCGGGAGTGTCTGGTCGCGGATTGGCCCAGGCCCACTCCCCTGACTTTAAGGCCACCTTCCAGAAAATAGTGGCCGACCGGCGCACGCGCCGCTTCTTCGCCTTCCTGGCCGTGGGCACAGTGGCCGCCTGGGCTCAAGAAGCGATCCTGGAACCTTTCGGGGCCGAGGCGCTGGCGCTGCCGCAGAGCGAGACGACGCGCATGAACGCCTATTGGCAAGGAATGACGGTCCTCGTCTTGATCCTGGGGGCGGTCGTCTGGCGCCGGCGCCGGCCGGAACAGCAGCCGCGCCTGGCCAAAATCGGGCTGGGCATTATGGCCGCCGGCATGATCACGCTGGCTCTGGCTGCGCTGGGCGCTCAGTTGCGCCTCGTCCAACTGGGACTGGTCATTTTTGGCGCCGGCTTTGGCCTCTATACTTTCGGCGCGCTCAGCCTGATGGCCGTCATGACCACCGACCAGGAGGCTGGCGCCTATCTGGGCCTGTGGTCGGTCTGCATCCTCGTCTCGCGAGGGGCGGGCATTGCCCTGGGCGGCCTGGCGCGGGACCAGTTGCTGGCCCTCACCGGCTCGGCCGGCCTGGCTTATGGAGCAATCTTTGTCTTAGAAGCGGTGGGGTTGGTCGCCGCCGCCCTGCTCCTCTCCCAGGCCGACATTTTGAGCTTCGCCCGCGACACCGGCCGGCTGGCGGGAGAGGAGCCGGCGGCGGGAGGTCTGGACCTCGTCTGATCTATGACGAATGATTGTCCGCCAGCTCTGCCAGCGCCGATGGCGTCCATAGCTCCGTCAGCAAACGCCGGAACAAGGTCCGCTTATCCTCGCCGGAGGCTGCGGTGATCAGATCGTAGCCGGTGGTGTAGGTAAAGGTGTAGGCCCGATAGGGTGGCTGCGTAAAGAAGTTAAATCCTTGCTCCGCACGCTGGCGGCTAGAGAGTTCATAGCTCTCCAGGTACTCTATCGCCTCCTCCTGGCTGAAGCGGCCGGTGTGGTAGTAGTAAGCGGCGTTCGTGGCGACGTAGCGCAAATCCCGCTCCGCATCCTCGATAGCTTTCATCTGGGCGGCGCTCTCTACCCCTGCCTTACCGATTGCCGGCAGCAACACCTGCTCGTTCCACTCGTATGCCTCCGCGCCGGGAAAAATCACTTCCAGCGCCGTGGTGGCGATCCCTTCGGCGATCACGGCCGCCGGCGACAGCAGCAAGAAACTGGCCACCTCGCCGTACCCTGCCTCGATCAGAAAGCGCCGCTCCTTGAGCACAGCCTCCGTGTGGTGGCCAGGGTAGGCTTCGTGGGCCATCGTATTCAGGATGTCGAGGGCGAAGACCGGTATGTCAGTGTTGAATTCCACCAGGGAGTGGCCGTTTCCCAGGTACCAGTTATAAGCGCTCCAGTGCTGGTCCCGGGTCAATCGCAGCTCGATGTCCTCGCCGGCCGGCAGCGCCACGAGATCCACAGTTCTACGGCGCGTTTCCTCCCGCGCCAGTTCCAACAGCGGCATTAATTTCGCCGCCTCCAACTCGAACATCTGGCGCCGCGCCTGATTCCGTTCCCGCAGGCCGCCTTTCCCCGGCAGATGGTTGTCCAGGATACGGTGAGCCGCTGTGAACCGCTCCTCCGGTACTGGCCGTGGTGTCACGTCGAAGAGCATCTCCACTTCACGGGAGTAGGAGGGCTGCTCGTCCCCCAGCAGCTCCAACACGCCGCCCACGGCTCGGAGGTGCGTCCGCAGGTAGGCGTAGCGCTGCGGGTCTTCGGTCGGAATGCGCTCCCGCAAGGCCGCCAGGTCATTTACCAGGGCAGCGACGGGCTTCGCTGCTTCGGCTTCGACGGCGGCTTTCAGTGCTTCTGGGCCAAGGTAGGCGTCCATGTAGCCAGGGAGTTGTTTCTCAATCTCCAGGGTGAGCCGGAGGAAGTCCCGGCCGAAATTGTCAAGTTTCATCGTCATTAGTCGTAGCGTCTGTGGTTGGCCGTTACGGTATTACTCCCTTCGGATGGCCCGGACGAAACTGAGGGGGATGGGGCCGTTGGACCAGATGGCAATGGAGTCTACGGGCATGGCTTCCAGCAGGCGGACAAACTCAATGCAGTTGTTCAGGTCAGGGCAACGTTGGTGCATGATCTGGACGTGGATGCCGAAATGGGCCACGCCCGCTTCGGCCGCCAGGGCCAGGTAGCGCTGTCGCGTCTGGCTGACGGCCGTAGCCCGCTCTTGGGCCGGCTGCCTTTCAATAAATTTCTGCTCCTGCAGAGCCAGTCCGGTAACGCCGGCCGAGAGGATGGTGCGAATGACCGCGTCGCTGGTGCTGTCGGTCACGTTGCGGATCGGTCCCCAGATAACCTGGAAGCCGTTGGCGGTGGCCAGCCGGGCGACGCGGGCAATCAGATTGGTTTCAGGGTTGGGGTCGTTGATACTCTGTAATTCGTCGGGCGGGGTCATGCCTGGCCCGCCCTCGGTGTTCAGGCCGACGATGGTCACGCCGGCCACTTGCAACTCGGCCGCCCGGGCCATCAGCCGGTTGGTCTCCTCGTAAGAAGTGACCATCAGCATCTTTTGCACCGGCGCGTCCATGGCCAGCATCCCGTCCAGGTCGTTCTCGCGGGCGTAGACGATAGCCGGGCCAAACTCCGGCTGCCAATTGGACCAGCGGATCATCAGCGGCTGGTGGCCGGCCGGTTCCTGCGTCGGCTTCTCCCCGGCCGGCGCTTCGTCAATGGGAATAGGGGCGGTTTCGGCCGGTTGATCCCCGGTGACGGCCATGGTCAGGCCGATCAAGCTGATCATAGCCATCACGATCAACAAGGAAAGTATTTTTTCTCGGGAGGTCATGCCGTTACTCCATCAACCAACAATGCCGCCTATAGTGTACCGCAATTCCCAGAAAACCCCGCAGGTTTCTGAAGGTGTCTCAACCTGCGGGGTTTGGATCGTTGATGACCTGGTCAGTTTAGGCTCTTTGTCGCCTCCCACCGCTGGCAGCCATGGGTTCGTGCCGGCCTTCGGCAAACTCCTCGATCATCTTGCGGTTGAAAACCGGGATGTCGTCGGGCTTGCGGCTGGTGACCAGGCCACTGTCCACCACCACCTTCTCGTTGACCCACTCCGCGCCGGCATTCATCAGGTCAGTCTGGAGGGATTCGTAGGAGGTAAGCCGGCGCCCTTCGACAACGCCGGCGTCAATGAGCGTCCACGGGGCATGGCAGATGGCGGCCACGGGTTTGCCGGCCTCAAAAAAGGAACGGACGAAGTCGAGGGCTTCTTCGTTGCGGCGGAGCTTGTCGGGGTTCATGACGCCGCCGGGTAGTAGCAGGGCATCGTAGTCGTCGGGATCGGCGTCGCTCACCAGCACGTCTACGGTAAATTGATCACCCCAACCGGTGTGATTCCAGCTTTTGACCTGGTCGCCGACCGGAGAGACGATGTCGGTCTCGGCCCCGGCCTCTTCCAGGGCTGTTCTGGGCCTGGTGAGTTCTTCTTGCTCGAAACCATTCTCGACGAGAATGGCGACTCTCTTTCCACTTAAATTCTGGGCCATTGTTCTGTTCTCCTTTTCCGGCTCCTCGTAACGCGATTTGCCAAATCGTGCAGGGGACCGATTTACCCAATCGTTCTACGTTACAGACACCCTCCATAGTAAACGGCCGATCAATTATCGTGTTGTGGGAGCACCAGACATGACCGCCTGGTACTTTTCCGCTTAGGTCCTGGGTGCTATCCGGCGTAGTACTGCCGGAGGTGACTGGCGCTTCTAAGGCGCCAGTCACCTTCATTTACCTGAATTATGGGGCGGGCGGGGCGATGAGTTCGTCGGGGATGGCCTGGACGTAGATGTCAATCAGTTCGTTGGTGTCGGTCGTGCCCTTGAACCGCCAGGCGGGAGAGAGGATAAATTGGGTCGTCTGGGTGCTCTCGTCGTAGGTGCCGATGACGGCGTAGACGAGGTCCACCTGGTCAATCGTTACCTGGCCGATCTGGTAAGGGATAAAGCTGTCCACCGGCAGGATTTCCGGCTGCTCCGGCTCTTCGACGAGGATGCCCATACCCTGCCAGTTGAACAGGCTGGGGGTCGTCGAGCCGGCGGGCGCGTCAATCCAACCGCTGACGTAGACCTGCTCGCCATGGTTCAGGTCGGCCGGGGCATCGGGAATAATGTACGATTCCGATTCACTGACCACCAGCAGCGTCTGGCTGGCGTCGCGGGCAATCGTCCCTTCACGGAAGGTGTACTCGACCACGTTCTCCATTGGTTCCCAGTTGCCCAGCTCAATGACCTTGCCGGCGTCGGTGCTGCGGAACGTACCGGTCAGATAGATCTGCTTGCCGGCGTAGCCGGAGAGGGCCTGTAACTGGTCGGCCGGGCCGGCCAACAGGTATTGCTCGACGATGATGCGCGGCGCGGCGTCGCCATTGACGGGCAGGTAGGCGATGGGATAAGAGCACAACGTCACTATCTGGCCGTCCTGGTATTCACGTTGCCAGTAACGATACAGGTCGTCTCCGGCCGGTGGTTCGGGCAGAACAAAGTCCGGGCCAGGCCTGGTCGTGAAAAAGACCTGCTGGAAATCAGCGCCCTGCTCCTGGAGCAGTTGCCAGGCTTCGCCGGCCGAACGAAGCGGATAGTTGCCCAGGGCGGTCTGGGCGCGCAACGGGTTGCTGGAAACGTTCCAGACGATCCCGGCGGCGTTGACCGAGACCTGGATTTCCGGGAAGATGGCCGGCCGGCCGTCTACCACGCGGCGAAACTCGACGTCAAAGCCGTTCTGGGAAAGCATCTGGTAAGGGAAGTCCAGCAGCCCGCGCTCCTGCAAGAACGCTTCGGCAATCGGCCCGGACTGGGCAAAAGGCAGCGGGTCAACAACCCCGTTGGGCAGGCCGGCGCCATCATAGTAAAAGAAGTACATGTCGCCGACGGCCAGTTGGCGGCTGCCGTCAAAGAGCTGGTAGACGATAGGCGGTGTCCACTCGGACCCCGGTTCCTGGTAGAACTTTTCGGTGTAGACCGGCCCGGTCAGGCCAAACAGGCCGGCCAGGCGAACGGCGTCTTTCTGGGTGAAGCGCTGGGGGTTGGAGGCATCGTAAACGACGGCGCTGGCCGGCTCAACCGGCAGGGTAGTGTTGAGGGTGTATTGTGTGCCAGACAGCGGGTTGGTGAAGACCAGCGTTGAGCCGGCCGTGCCCTCGCCGCCACCGCCCACGCCGCCGCTCAGGCCGCTGGCCCCGGCCAAGGAGGGCACGGCCGGCAGCGTTGCCGCGTCCGGCGTGGCCACCGGCACGGTTGTCGCCGGGATTTCTGTCGTCGGCCCGGCCGTGGGGCGGGCGTTGCTGATCACACCCGGCTCGACGGTCGGGCCGCTTTGCCAGGTAGACCAGGCAAAGTAAGCGATGACAAACAGGGCTAACGTAGCCCCCAGAGCAAATAGGATGCGTTTCATGGTAAAACCTTCCTTATGGTTGGGATGAAGTTGTTTTTGATGGTGCTGGCCGGGCGACTGCGGCCGCCCGGCCCGGATTTATCTAGGTGCTTGTCGCCATCTATCTATCATGTCGAGGTAGGCGGCCGGTTTATAACAGGTAATTGGAACTGTCTAGCCTGGCACTATAGTCCTGGTAACAAATAGGAGAACCGGGGCTGGCATAAAGGGTGGCTAAAAGGTATCTTGCGTCCACCTGATGGGCTTGCACTGTCTCTCTTCTCCTTCCACGAAGCCCTCTGGGATTGGGAGAGCATCAGGCACGCTTCCGTAACGGAAGCGTGCCTTTTTGCTTGGGTAATCCCAGACCCCGCAGGTTTCCGAGGGCACGCTTCGTGCGCCAACCTGCGGGGTCTTATTATCGGTTGATTTTCTTAACCTTCATAAACCGGCCGGAAGGCCCCATTGGGGGAGTGTCATTGAAGTATTGGTCCCCAAACGCGCCTATGCTACCATATGGAGCTTGGGTTAACTCCAATGGTGCTTAAAGAACAGTTTTTCAACACCGGCGTGGTGACGATCAACTACGTCGAGGGGCCGGCCGCCGGGCCGCCGCTGGTGTTGCTGCACGGCGGGTCGGCGCGGTGGCAGGCTTTCGACTCCATTATGGTTGAGCTGGCCGGAGAGTGGCACGTCTATGGGCCGGACTTCCGGGGGCACGGCCGGTCGGGGCGCATCCCAAGACGTTACCGCTTGCAGGATTATACGGACGATACGGTGGCCTTTCTCCGGCAGCGGGTAGCGGAGCCGGCGTTTGTCGTCGGCCACTCTCTGGGGGGCATTGTGGCCCTGCTGGTGGCCGCCCGGTGCCCGGAACACGTCCGGGCGGTGGTGGTGGGCGATGCGCCGCTGACGGCCGAGACCTGGCGGGCGGTTTTGCAAGCAGGGAAAGAGAGCCTGGCGTTCTGGCGTGACCTGGCCGGCGGGGCTATGCCAATGGCGGAAGTGGCCCAGGCGCTGAAAGACGCGCCGACGCGGGTAGCCGGCCGGCCGGGACCGGTGCGGCTAGGCGACGCCTTGGGGGAGGAATCGCCGGTTTTTGAGTGGCTGGCGACAAACCTGGTTCAGAACGACCCGGATATGCTGGCGGTCTTGCTGGACGATTTTGAGCATACGGCCGCCGGCTACGAGATGGAGGAGGTGTTACCGGCCATTCCCTGCCCGGTCCTGCTGCTGCAAGCCGACCCGGCCGCCGGGGGGTTAATGACAGACACCGAGGTGGAGCGGGCGTTAGGGTTGCTGGCCCGGCCGGTCCACGTGCGGCTGGAGGGAGTGAGCCACGTGCTGCACAATGAGCGCAAAGAACCGGTGTTGCAGGCGATCACTGATTTTCTCCGATCACACGCTTTATAGGGAGGGCAAAAGGTGTCTTTAGCGGACGAAGAGATTCCACCCGGCGGCGACGTTGTCAGCGGGGATAAGGTTGGTGGGGATAAGGTTGGCGGTGATGAGGCCGGCCGGGATGTAATTCATGGCGCGACCATCCGGGAGATTTCAGAGAGCCAGGTTAGCCTCACCGGGGACGCTATCGGCAAGCAAGAAATCCATTACCACTATGCGAGCGTCGCCCCGACCGCGCCGGCGATTGACCCGGCCGAAGCGGAGGCGCGTCTGGCCGAGCTGCCTGAGGACGAAATCCCTGAGCCGGCCTCCCTTCCCCCTGGCTCGCGAATATTGCTGGCGGCCAATCCCAACTTCGTCGGCCGGCGGGAGGCGTTGCAGGAGTTGGCCCGGCTGTTGAAGGGCGGCCGGACGGCAGCCATCGGCCAGGTGGCGACGGTGTCGGGGCTGGGCGGCGTGGGCAAGACCCAACTGGCGGCCGAATTTGTCCACCGCTACGGCCGCTATTTTGCCGGGGGGTGTTCTGGCTGAGTTTTGCCAACGCCGACAGCGTGCCGGCGGAGGTGGCCGATTGCGGCCGGGCGATGGGGCTGCCGGGGCTGGAGCACCTGGAGCTGCCGGATCAGGTGGCTCGGGTGCGGCAGGTGTGGCAGGAACCAATTCCACGCCTGCTGGTCTTTGACAATTGTGAGGACGAGCAGTTGCTGGCGGCGTGGCGGCCGGCAACGGGCGGCTGTCGGGTGCTGGCGACGAGCCGGCGCGGTCGGTGGGACCCGGGGCTGGGGGTGGCCAGCCTGGCCCTGAACGTGCTGGAGCGGCCGGAGAGCATGGTTTTGCTACGGCGCTTTACGCCAGGGTTAAGCGAGGAAGAGGCGGGGGCGATTGCGGCCGAGCTGGGCGACTTTCCGCTGGCGTTGAGTCTGGCCGGCAGTTTCCTGGCGCGATACGGCCGGGTGGTATCGCCGGCCGAGTACCTGGCCCAGTTGCGGAACGGGGCGTTGTTGGCGCACCCATCGCTCCAGGGCCGGGGGGGCAGGCTCTCGCACACCGGCCACGAGCGGCACGTGGCCCGGACCTTTGCCCTGAGCTACGAGCGGCTGGACCCAGAAGACAAGACGGACCGGCTGGCGCGGGCGCTGCTGGCGCGGGCGGCGCATTTTGCAGCGGGAGAGCCAATTCCCCAAGATTTATTGTTAGCCGCCCTGGAAAGGGATGGTGAGGGGGGAGAGCCTCAGGCTATGCTTTTGCAGGCGACGGATGCGTTGATCCGGCTGGTGGAGCTGGGGCTGGTGGAGGGGGAAGAGGGCGGAGCGGTCCGGCTGCACCGGCTGCTGGCCGAGTTTGTGCGCGGCGCAGTGGCCGACGAGGGCGCGCAAACGGCCGTGGAGAGGGCGATTTTGGCGGCGTTGTCCGAGCGGATAGATCTGGCCGGGTATCTAAGGGGGATGTCGCCGTTGGAACCGCATTTGCGGGCAGCGACGGAGGCAGCCGGAGGACGAGAGGACGAGCAGGCAGCCTACCTGTGCGCCTGGTTGGGTTACTATCTGAGAGGGATCGGCCTGTACCCGGCCGCCCGGCCGTACCTGGAGCGGGCGCTGGCCATCCGGGAGAAGGCGCTGGGGCCGGAACACCCGCGCACGGCGACGACACTGAACAACCTGGGAAGTCTGTTGCGCGAACAGGGAAAGTACGCCGAGGCGCGGCCGTACCTGGAGCGGGCACTGGCCATCCGGGAGAAGGTGTGGGGGCCGGAGCACCCCGAGACCAGCAGCAGTCTGAACAATTTAGGGCTATTATGGCAAGCGCAGGGCGACTACGCCGGGGCGCGGCCATACCTGGAGCGGGCGCTGGCCATCCGGGAGAAGGCGCTGGGGCCGGACCACCCCCACACGGCGACGGTGTTGAGCAACCTGGGGAGCCTGTTGCAGGCCCAGGGAGAGTACGCGGCCGCGCGGCCGTACTTCGAGCGGGCGCTGGCCATCAACGAGAAGACGCTGGGGCCGGAGCACCGGCGCACGGCCCAGAGTCTCAGCCACCTGGGAAAGTTACTGGCTTCTAGCGGAGAGCGGGCCGGGGCCCGGCCGTACCTGGAGCGGGCGCTGGCCATCCTGGAGCGGGTGTTGGGGCCGGAGCACCCACACACGGCCACGGCGCTGAACAACCTGGGGAACTGGCTGCGCGAACAGGGAAAGTATGCCGAGGCCCGGCCGTACCTGGAGCGGGCGCTGGCCATTTATGAGAAGGTGCTGGGGCCGGAGCATCCCCAGACGGAGGTTATGCGCGAGAATCTGGCGGCGTTGGTTGAGGGAGACCCACCTGGCGGTTGACTACTAGGCTCCAAAAAGACACCTGGTAAACCAGGCTAAACAATACCCGCTTTGCATCCAGGCGACATTACCAATAAAATCAACGGTGGAACATTCAAGGGGAAGTGTTACAAATGGACTATGCCCCTTTTCCCTCTCTGGCGGCGCTGTGGGCTGCCCACCGTGGGCTGCTTGATCGGCGTCCGGCAAACGGCTACCCGGACGAATTGCTGGACGAAGTCAAGCAATTGGTGGCCCGCTGCCAGGCGACCGGCGCGCTGCTTGACGCCAGTAGCGACCGCTGGGAAGCGCAGAATCTGCTGGATTATTGGGTACGGGAGCTACACCAGGCCCGGCATTATGTGATCCAGACCAAGCTGGTCCCCTTTGACCCCAGCCAGGCGCCAACACTCGACGATTCCTTATGCCCGTACCAGGGGCTGGATGCTTTTGGCACGGCCGAACACGATTATTTCTTTGGCCGGGCCAAAAATATCCAGCAGATGGTTGACGCGCTTAAACTCGACCGCTTTCTGGCCGTGGTTGGCCCCTCCGGCATTGGTAAGTCTTCGGCCGTCCTGGCCGGGCTTGTGCCCCAACTCCAGGCGGGCGCTGTTAAAGACAGCCAGAAGTGGCAATATTTTCAGCCGTTCTCCCCTGGTAGTAATCCCCTGGTGAACCTGGCCAGGACGCTCAAGCTGTCCTCCGGCCGGGAACAATGGATCAGCGACACGGCCAGGCACCTTCAGCGCGAGCCGGGCCGCCTGGTGGAGATGGTCAGACAGGCCGGCGAGACGCCGGCCGTTCTGGTCGTGGACCAGTTTGACGAGCTGTTCATTTTCTGCGAAGACGATGTGTTGCGCCGCACCTTTATCAATGTCCTCTTGCACCTGATTGAAGCCCCTGATGCCCGGCATACGGTGATTGTCACGATGCGCACCGACCTGGAAAGTAACCTCGTTCACTACCCGGCCTTCCAGGCCCTTTACGAACAATCCCAGGTGCGCATGACGGTTATGAAGGCAGCAGAGCTGCGGGAAGCCATTGTCAAACCGGCCGAACTCGTCGGTCTCAAATTCGAGGAAGGCCTGGTTGACGAATTGATCCGTGAGGTGTTGGGCGACCCGGCGGCGCTGCCGTTGTTGCAATTTGCCCTGCTCAAATTGTGGGATTTACGGCAGGGCAACCGGATTACCTGGGAAGCATACCGCCGGCTGGGCGGCCGGCAGGCCCTGGCCAATTGGGCCGACGCCTTCTACGACAGCCTTCCCGTGGAAGACCAGGAAATTGCCCGCAAAATCTTGCTCACGATTGTCCACGCCGGCGAAGGCGGCGAGGGTTACGCCAGCGACATTCCCCACGACCGCGTCGCCCACCGCGCGCTCCACAAGATTGACGCGCCTCAAACCCAGGTGGAACGAGTGCTGGACCAGCTTGTCGAAGCCAGGCTCGTTCGCCTGGTCGAAGGTCTGTCGCCAGACGATAATCAGGTGGAAATCGCCCACGCCTCGCTGGTGCGCATCTGGCCACGCCTGGTTGGCTGGCTGGAAGACGAACGCGTTGCGGTCCGGCGACGACGCCATCTGACGACGATGGCGGAGCAATGGGAGGCCCATCATTTCGACGACAGCGCCTTGTTACGGGGCTCGTTGTTGGAAGAAGCCCTCAGCTACGACCACTTAAACGAGCTGGAGACAGCCTTCATTGCCGCCAGCGTCAAAGGCGTTCACCGGGAGCAGTTGGAGGAGGAGGCCCGGCGGGAGCGCGAGTTGAAACAGGCCCAGGCCCTGGCCCAAACGGAACGAGCGCGGGCCGAAGAAAGCGCCGGGGCCGCCCGCCGGCTAAGCTGGCTGGTGGTGTCGTTAGGTATTGTCTTGATAGTGGCCTTTGCCTCGGCCTTGCTGGCCGCTCGCAACGGTCGAATTGCCCAGGACAACGCCGCGACGGCCGTGGCCAACGAAGTCGTGGCCGAGAACCTGCGGGGCACGGCCGAGTCCAGCCTGGCCACAGCCGTGGCCGCCAGTAACGCCGCCCAGGCCGACGCCGACCTGCGGGCCACGGCCGAAGCCGACGCCCGCGAACAACGGCGCATTGCCGAGGAGGAGCGCGACCAAGCCGAGAGCAGCGCCGGCGAGGCTGAGAATGCCCGGGCCACGGCCGAAGCCAGCGCCGGTGAAGCAGAGGCCCAGTCGCGCCTGGCCACTGCCCGCGAACTGGCAGCGGCGGCCATTGACCAGTTGAGTAGCGACCCACAACTGAGCCTGCTGTTGGCCCTGGAGGCCGTTAACGTCACGCTTTCCGTAGATCAATCCACACCAGCCGAAGCGGAAGACGCCCTTTACCGGGCCGTGCAGGCCTCCCAGTTGCAACTGACGCTCTCCGGCCACAACGATTGGGTCAACCACGTGGCTTTCAGCCCCGATGGGACACGGCTGGCGACGGCCAGTTTTGATAACACGGTCAAGATATGGGACGCCCAAACGGGCCAGGAACTCTTGACGCTGGCCGACCACAGCAAAGTCGTCAATTCCGTCGTCTTCAGCCCGGACGGAACGCGCCTGGCCTCGGCCGCGGACGATAGCTTTATCATCATTTGGGATGCCCAAACCGGCCAGCGGCTGTCAGTCATTGACAACGAGTCCATTGCCCGGGCCCTGGCCTATAGTCCCGACGGGGCGCTGCTGGCGGCGGCCAACGGCGACGGCTCGGTACGCATCTGGAATACGGCCAGCAACAAGTCGTTGTTGCGGCTATTCCGCCATACCGCCCCACTGCGGGATGTTACCTTTAGCGCCGATGGCGCCTTCTTTGCCACGGCCGGCGAGGACGGCCGGGTGATTGTTTGGGAAACGGGAAACGGGATTCCACTTTATTCGACAGTTCCGGCCTTTAACAGTGATCGCGAGCCAGTAGCCCTAAACGGCCTATCATTCAGCCCGGACGGCCAGCGTCTGGTCACGGCCAACGACAACGGCACGGCTACTGTTTGGGATTTTATCGCCGACCAGTTGCTCTTTACCCTCGTTGGCCACTCCAGTTTTGTCTTTGACGCTACCTACAGCCCTGACGGCCGGTTGCTGGCCACGGCCAGCGGCGACGGCACGGCCCGTGTCTGGCAGGCCAGCACCGGCCAGGCCCTCTATACCCTTTCCGGCCATAGTGGTGGCGTCAATGCCATTGCCTTTAGTCCGGACGGAAGCCGCATGGCCACGGCCGGCCAGGACGGCACGGCCAGGGTCTGGAGCGCGGAGTTGGGACTGGAACCGTTTATTCTCTCCGGGCACAGCGCGCCGGTCCTGGGCGTGGCCTTTGATGTGACAGGGACGTTTGTGGCCACAGGCAGCGGCGACGGAACGGCTAAGGTCTGGCGAGCAGAGTCAGGCGAGGTTGTTTATACGCTGGCCGGGCACAACGCGGCCGTTAACGACGTGGCCTTCCACCCTGATGGGACCCTGCTGGCTACGGCCAGCGAGGACGGGAACGCCCGCTTGTGGGACCTGTCTACCGGCGAAGTGCGCTTGCCGTTCCTGGCCCACAGTGGGCCGGTTAACAGCGTGGCCTTCAACAGCGACGGGAGCTTACTGGCCACGGCCAGCGACAATGGGGTGGCCATCATCTGGGCGGTGAATACCGCCGGCGAAATGGCCGTTTTTGAGCAGAGTGGGCCGGTCAAACGGGCCGTTTTTAGCCCTGACGATGCTCTGCTGGCTACGGCCGGGGCTGACGGCTCGGTATCTATCTGGAACGTGGCCGCCGGGACGCTGGAAATGGCTCTGGCCGGGCACGAAGGGCCGGTCAACGACGTGGCTTTTAGTTCTGACGGCCAACACCTGGTCTCGGCCGGCGGGGACGGCACGGCCAAAGTCTGGCAGTTGCCGGACGGGCAACTGTTGCGCACACTTTCCGGCCACACCGGGCCGGTGTTGAGCGCGGCTTTCAGCCCTGACGGCACGCGCCTGGCGACGACGAGCGTGGACCGGACGGTCAAAGTCTGGGATACCAGCTCGGGCCAGACGCGGCGCACGCTGCTGGGCCACGGTTCGAGTGTGAGCGCGGTTGCTTTTAGCCCGGACGGCGCCCGGCTGGCAACGGCCAGCATAGACCGGACCGCCCAGATTAATGAGCTAAACCCGATTGACGAGTTGTTCGACCGGGCCTGGTCGCGGGTGACGCGCTTGATGACCGGGGAAGAGTGCCTGCAATATCTGCACGGCCGGGCCTGTGTGACGCAAACGGCCGGCGAGGATTAGGCCCGCAGCGTCGGCTTCACCCCCATCAGGCGCTACGTCAGCTTTCGCCAAGAGTTATAAAAAGGAGATTGGCATGAACACCATTCAATATGCCCTTCAGAAAATCGGGATCCAGCAGCCAACCTGGCAAACCGTCGTGGTATCGGCCGCAAAGGAAGTTGCGCTCCCGCGCGAGTTGCTATGGGATACATGGGCAAAACTGGAAGAATGGCCCCAGTGGTCTGTGCCGTTGCACCTCTCGACGCGATGGATCGGTGAGCCTGGTTGGAGGGTAGGGGCCACCTTCGAACAGGTACTGAACCTTGGCTTCCCGCTTGGCCAAACGGTTTCCTCTGAGACCATTGGAGCCGTGGTTGACGCCGAGAGCGTCAGTTGGTGGAAAGACGCCAAAGGCATCAAGTCCTGTCATATCTGGGAATTCGCTGCGCTGGCCCCTGACCGGACTCAGGTAACGAACACGGAACTGTTTCATGGCGTCTCCATGGGCCTGCTCAAGCCGTTCGCCGCCAGGAATTGGCAAAGAATGTTTGAAGCCAGCGTCGTGGGTCTTGGTGAGAGGGCCCAACAGGGGAGTCATGGAAGCTGAGGGACGTGGATTCGAACCACGACTGACGGAGTCAGAGTCCGCTGTTCTACCGTTAAACTATCCCTCAAGAACGCCTGTCATTGTACCACGCGCCGGGGCGATGGGCAAACATGCAGAGTTTCCTTTTTTGCGGGGATTGGGGGATTAAGGGATTGGGAACCGAAAAGCAAGCGGCGGTGTATTATTAGATGGTCACAGTGAGTGACTGACTGATGGCCGATAGCTGAAAGCTCTCAGTTGCTGTGGAGGTTCCGATGCAACGTTTGTATCTTTTTACGCTCTTTACTATCCTGGCAATGTTGTTGGTGGCCTGTGGCCCGGCGATAGGCGCCGGAGCAGTCCAGTTACCGGCCGCCCAAGAACAAACCAACCTGGCGGCCGAGGTGGTCGCGCCTAATTCCGGCGATGCGGCCGGCGTCACCAAAGCGCCGGCCGGCGAGTGCCCGGTAACGCAGCCCCCAGCACGGCCGTTTACGCCGCCAGCGCCCTACCCTCCAACTTCCCCGTATCCCGGCGAGTTCTGGTATGGCACAGAGGCACTGTGGACGTTACTGCCAGAGGATGGCACATGGCGCGCCCTGCCGTTTAGCGAGAGCGGTTACACGCAAAAGGTCTTCTGGTGGCGGGAAGGTTACAACTGGCTGGCCGAGCCGGAACCAGCGTTGGCGGTAGCCGGCCGGCGGCTGGACGAAGACGCCCCTCCCCTGGTGGCCCCCGCCGCCACCAACGGCTTTCACGAGGTGCTCCAATCGTTCATGCTGGTTGGTATGGACGTCCCCACGGCCGGCTGTTGGGAAATCACCGGCCGGATTGACGAGCAGGAGTTGAGCTTCGTCGTTCTGGTCAGGCCATGAAGCATCAGGAGCCAACGTAGTAGATACGATAAATGAATCCCCCCTTGTCATCGCTAATGTAGAGGGCGCCATCCGGGCCAACGGCTAGGCCCACCGGCCGGCCGCTGGCCTCATCGCTGTTTGGGTTGAGCCAGCCGGTGGCGAAGTCCTCCACCGGACCGGCTGGCTGGCTGCCATCCAGTGGCAGGCGGACGACCTTGTAGCCGGTCGGCTCGCTCCGGTTCCAGGAGCCATGAAAGGCAATGAACAGGTCGCCGTGATAGTCGGCCGGGAAGCTCTGGCCGGTGTAAAAGACCAGCCCCAGCGGGGCGGAATGGGCCTGCATCTCGGCCACCGGCTGGGCCACGCCGTCGCAGGCGCCCGGCCCGCCGAACTCCGGGTCCACCACGTCGCCGCTGTGGCAGCGCGGCCAGCCGTAGTCGGCCCCCTCGCTGACGATGTAGACCGTTTCCGGCGGCAGCTCGTCGCCCATGAGGTCCCGGCCGTTGTTGGTGGCCCACAGCTCGCCGCTCTGGGGGTGGACGGCCAGGCCCACGGCGTTGCGCAGCCCGGTGGCAAAGAGGCGCTCGCCGGTAGCTTCCGGGCCGTCATAGACGACAACGGCCGCCCGGCGGAGGTCAGTCTCCTGGCAGACGTTGCAACTGGAGCCAATGGCGACGACCATCCGGCCGTCGGGCAGGAATTCGACAGTGCGGGTGGTGTGGAAGCCGGTGGTGGGGTAGTCGTTCACCAGGGTGTCGCCGCCATCGGCCACGCCGTTGCCGTCGGCGTCCTCCAGGCGAACGACGCCAGAGGGGACGCCGACGTACCAGGCCCCCTCGTGGTAGACGAGGCTATGCGGCTGGCTGAGGCCCTCGGCAAAAACGCGGGTCGTTTCGGCCGTACCGTCGCCGTCGGCGTCCACCAGGGCCACGATCCGGTCGTTGCCCCGGTCGGCCACGTACAGCGCCCCGTCCGGGCCAAAGGCGATAAAGCGGGGGCCGTTCAGCCCGCCGGCGAAGACGTTGACCTGGAAGCCTGGCGGGAGTTGCAAGGCGGCTTCGGCGCCAGAACCAAGGGCCGGGGTCAAGTTGACGCGGCTGGAGAGCTGCCAGTAAAACACCAGGCCGCCCACCAGCAGCACGACCGCCAGGCCAAGGAGAAACCACCAGCAACCACGATTTCTTTTTTGCCGTACAGCCATCTTTCCACCTACCTTCTTTTCTTCTGCCTGGCCTCGTCCAGGAAGTCGGCCATCTGCTCCCGCTTGTCGCCCTGGGCCACTTTTTCCGCGTCAATTCGTTTCCGGTTCAGGAGGTAGTAGGCTAACCGGCCGCCGTAGAAGAGGGTGGCGACCTGGACAATCCCACCCAGAACGGCGACCGTGGCGTTTTGGTTGCCCACGTAGGGCTGGATGGTCATCGTCACGTCATCGCGTGGCGAGGTGACGGTCGCGGTGTAGGGGCCGGCCGCTTCGACGTCAAACAGGAATTGCGGCGTGTCTTCGCCGATAGGTCCGGCAAATGGCTCCTTGTCAATGGGGAGGGCAATGCTCAAGTAACCGGAGTCGTGGGAAGTAAAAATCACCGACGTGTCATCAACGAGAACCTCGGGGGAGTAGATGCGGTACGAACCGCTCCTGGGCAGAAAAACCTGGTGGTCGCCGGCGCCCCGGACGGCCACGATCTCGCCGGCCGCCACGTGGTCCACCAGCCCCAGCTTGTCGGGAATGAAAAGAGACACGGCCACTGCCCCGTCAATGGCCGCCGGGGCAAGAAAGCCGATAAAAGCCACCAGGAGCGTGCCGGCAATGCCTGAGACCAAGCCAATCGCGCAGGTCCAGATGGTAAATTCACTCGTTTCCTGGTTTATCTCTGCTCTCCAAGTAGCAAGTGTCTTTGAATTGAAGACAGTAGTGGTTTTTAACTGCCGGTTGAATAGTGGGGATTATAGGGCAAACAGAATTTTAAGCTGCTCCGGCATACTTCTCTTCAACGATCTCCTGCCGTACAGATTACCGGATAACTACATGGCAGTCAATCAAGGAGTTCGGCGCAGTTTAACTCTTGGAAGGCGGCCGTGCTGTCCTGGAGGTCGAACCAGACGACGCCGGCCGGGCTGCCGCGACGGAATTGGCCCATGGGGATGAGGGTCATGATGATCACGGCCCGGCGGTAGTCGTCCCAGAGGTCGTCCCAACTGTAACCAGCGACGCCGTGTTGGGCCAACGCCTCGTAATAGTGACGCAGCAGGGGCTGCTCCAGCGCGGCACGTCGGGGCGGCGACCAGTGGAGGGCGATGAGGAAGGCCAGGTCTATCGCCGCCAGGCGGATGTCCCATAGCTGCCAGTCAATCAGGACGACCGGGTGGCGGCGGCGCGTTCGACGGTCATCCGTTCGCCCAGGGCATGGCCGAGGCGGGGATGGTTCCATCATCGGGCGTGGAGTTGGGCCAGGCTTTCGACGATCAGGGTGCAGTGGTGATTGGAGGGAGGGATGGGCAGCGGCCGTTGGAAGTGGCTCTCGGACAGGTCGTCCATGAGAACGTGGCAGGGGCCGGCCGTTTCGGCCTCCAATCTCCAATCTCTAATCTCTAATCTCCAATCCACCTCTTCCTACGATACCACAATATTCACCACCTGCCCCGGCACGACGACCACTTTTTGGATCGTCTGGCCGTTAACGTGGCGCTGGATGTTGGGGCGGGCCAGAGCGGCTTGTTGCAGGGCCTCGTCGGTGATGCCGGCCGGGACCGTGATGCGGTCGCGCAGCCGGCCGTTGACCTGGACCATGATGGTCATCTCGCCGGCCGTAGCCAGGGCTTCGTCGTAGATGGGCCAGGGCTGCTGGTGAACGGATTGCCCCTGGTGGCCCAGGACCTCCTGCCAGATTTCTTCGGTGATGAACGGGGCAATGGGACACAGCAGCCGGGTAAAGGTTTCCAGGGCTTCGCGCCAGGCGGCCGGAGTGATGGGCTGTTGGCGGCGGTCGTACAGCTCATTCAGGTATTCCATCAGGGCGGCGACGGCGGTATTGAATTTGAATTGCTCGAAGTCGCCGGTGACGCGCCGGATGACCTGGTGCAGCCGGCGGCGGAAGGCGTCGTCCACCTCGCCGTTGGCTGGCCTGCCAGCCTGTTCCCAGGCCGCGATGTCGTGGGCCAGGGTCCAGTAGCGCTCCAGGAAGCGGTCCACGCCCTTAATGTTGGCGCCGTCCCAGGTCGTGTCCCCTTCAAAGGGGCCGATAAACAGGATGTAACTCCTCAGCGCGTCCGTGCCATGCTCGGCGATGACTTCGTCCGGAGTGACGACGTTGCCCCTGGATTTGGACATGCGCCGGCCGTCGGCGGCGTGCAGCACGCCCTGGTTGCGCAGTTGGCTAAACGGCTCGACAAAGGAGATCAGCCCGGCGTCGTACATGACCTTGGTCCAGAAACGGGCGTACAGCAGGTGCATGACGGCGTGTTCGGCCCCACCGACGTAAGTGTCTACCGGCAGCCAGTAGGCCACAGCCGCCGGGTCAAAGGGGTGGCTGTCCTCGTGGGGGCTGGCAAAGCGCAGGAAGTACCACGACGAGCAGGCAAAGCCGTCCATGGTGTCCGTCTCGCGCCGGGCTGGGCCGCCGCACTGAGGGCAGGTGACGTTGACCCACTCTTCCACCATGGCCAGCGGCGAGCGGCCGTCGCCGGACGGGGCAAAGCTGGTCACGTCCGGCAGCAGCACCGGCAGTTCCTCCTCGGGCACGGGGACGATGCCGCAGGCCGGGCAATGGATCATCGGGATAGGCGCGCCCCAGTAGCGCTGGCGGGAAATCAGCCAGTCCCGCATTTTCGTCATGACCTGCGGCCGGACCAGCCCCCGGCCGGCCAGGTCGGCCGCCATCCGTTCGCTGGCGGCGGCCGAGGTCAGGCCGGTGTAGGGGCCGGAATTGACCAGGACGCCCGGCTCGGTGAAGCATTCCGGCGTTTCGTCAGTTGAGCCGGCCGGGCGGACGACGCGGATGACCGGCAGATTGTATCGGCGGGCCAGGGCGAAGTCGCGGCTGTCGTGGCCGGGCACGCCCATGACGGCTCCGGTCCCGTAACCGGTCAGGATGTAATCGGCCACCCAGATAGGGAGTGGCTGTCCGGTCAGAGGGTGGGTAGCGGTGGCCCCGGTGAAAACGCCGCTGATCGTGCCGGCTTCGTCGCGGCCGGCAGCCAGCCGGTCAACGTCGGCCATACGCCGGGCGGCTTCGACGCTAGCGCCCACTTCAGCTTGTTGTCCGGCCGTGGTCAGGGTCTGGACCAGGGGATGCTCCGGGGCCAGGACCAGGAAGGTGGCCCCAAACAGCGTGTCCAGCCGGGTGGTAAAGACGGGGATGGCCTGCTCGCCGGCCGTAAAAGTCACTTCGTACCCTTCGCTGCGGCCGATCCAGTTGCGCTGCATCATCTTGATTGATTCCGGCCACTCGACGGTGTCCAGGTCGGCCAGCAGCCGGTCGGCGTAGTCGGTGATTTTAAAGTACCACTGTTCCAGGTCTTTGCGAGTGACCAGGGAACCACAGCGCCAGCAGCGGCCGCGCTCCACCTGCTCGTTGGCCAGGATGGTCTGGTCTTTGGGGCACCACCACTGGCTGCCCATGGCCCGGTAGGCCAGGCCGTGTTTATGCAGCAGCAGGAAGAACCACTGTGTCCAGCGGTAATACGCCGGGTCGGTGGAGTTGATTTCCCGCGCCCAGTCATAGGAGCATTCAACCAGTTCGCACTGGCGGCGGTAATTGCGCACCTGCCGGTCGGTGGTGATGCGGGGGTGGACGCCGTGCTGGATGGCGTAATTTTCGGCCGGCAGCCCGAAGGCGTCCCAGCCCATGGGGTGCAAGACGTTATAGCCCTGCATCCGCTTGAAGCGGGCAGAGACACAGGTCGGCACGTAGTTGCGGCAGTGCCCCACCGACAGGCCGTCGCCAGACGGATAGGGGAAGAAGTCCAGGATGTAGTATTTGGGCTTCTCCGGGTTGTCGCCGGTCCGGTACAGCTCCATGGCCTTCCAGACCGGTCGCCATTTCTCTTCCAGAGCCTTAAAGTCGTATTTGTTGATCATTATTCCTCCTAATGAAAGTGTCACGTGGCTTACCCTACTTGATCCTTGACACTTGATCCTTGCCTTAAAAACAAAAAACGGCCACGGGCTGGAGAACACCCGTGGCCGTTTAATAAACGGTCTCGCGCAGGTTAATCAGTCACCTGGCGCCCTCACGCAGCCCAAAAGGATGCCTTGCCGGCTGTTTAGAAGAGCTAGGAATAGGGTCCAGGTGTGATCCGTGTTATTCATAGTTACAGCTTAGCATATTTGTCTGAGCAGATCAAGGGGTTTTTGGAACTGGCCGTGCCTGGCACGGAGCAAAATAGCTTCAATAAATGGAGACTTGCTGCCCCGTGTCAGGCACGACTTGAGGCATATCGGGCGCGTCTTCGTGCTCGGGCCAGGCGGGTAGGGAGACCTGGAAAGAGGAGCCGGACCCGGCCTGGCTCTGGATCTGAATCCGGCCGCCGTGGGCGTTGACGATGGCCTGGACGACCGTCAGGCCCAGGCCCGTGCCTGGAATACGGCCCTGGCCGGCGTTTCGGCCGCGGTAAAAGCGCTCGAAGAGGTAAGGCATATCCTCGGGGGCGATGCCGTCGCCGGTGTCGGCCACTTCCAGGCAGACTTCGCCCGGCCGGCCCAGGTACGTCTGGATTTCCACCCGGCCGGCGGGCGTATAGCTGATGGCATTTTCCAGCAGCTGGGCCACTACCTGTCCCAATTGGCTGGCTTGCCCGCGCACCGGCGGCAGCGCCTGGCCCGGGCGAAAGGCGAGAGCCAGATCGGCTAATTTGGCCTGCTCGCGATAGGCGGGTAGGAGGGTTTCCACGAGTTCGTTTAAATCAACCCGCTCAAAGGTCACTTCCAGTTCGTCGGGTTCCAGCCGGGAGAGGAATAAAGTGTCGTCCAGCAGGGTGACCAGCCGGGTAATTTGCTCTTTGAGCACGGCCATGTATCGTTCCCGCTTCTCGGCCGGCCCGTTTTCCAGCAGGTGCAGATAGAGGCTCAGGTTAGAAACGGGTGTGCGCAACTCGTGGGAAATGTCGGCCATAAACTTGGCCTTCAGGCGGTCCAGGTCCTGAAGGCGATCACGCAGCTCGGCCAGCTCCATCTCTGAGGCGACCGGCCGGCCGGCGGCCAGGACAACCAGGTCTGGCCGGGGCCCGTTGCCGAGCCGGGCGGCCAGGTCGCCCGAAAGTTGCTCGTAGTGGGGCTCAAAGCCGGCCTGGCGCAAGGCGATCAATACCTCTCCGGCGCCGGCCGGGCCGTCTTCAACAACCAGGACATGCAACGGGTTCGGCATCAGGCGGCTCCCCCTGGCTGGGCCAACGACTGCAATTCTCCCTCTTCCCAGGCCTGGCGAAAGGCGGCGACGACGGCCGGGTCGTACGACATCCCGGCCTCCTGGGTAATGGTTTGATAGGCGGTAACCAGGGAGTGGGCCGGCCGGTAAGAGCGGTCGGTGGTCATGGCGTCGAAGGTATCGGCTACGGCTACGATGCGGGCCACCAGGGGAATGGTCTCGCCATGAAGGGCGTCGGGGTAACCGCGGCCGTCCCATCGTTCGTGATGGTGGCGGATGGTGGGGGCGGCCAGGGCCAGATAATGAATGCCTTTAATCATTTCCTCGCCCGTCAGCGGATGGCGGCGGATCTCCGCCCACTCTTCGTCGGTCAGGGGGCCGCTTTTACGCAGAACACTCTCACGGACGTGAATCTTGCCAATGTCGTGCAGGATAGCGCCCCAGCGGACCTGCTCTTGTTGTGTGCCGTCCAGCCCCATGTAGCGGGCCAGGACCTCAGCGTAGGCGGTAACCCGCTCGACGTGGCCCCGGGTATAATGATCGCGAACTTCGATGGCGTTGGCCAGCATGGTCAGACTGGCCTCATAGGCCTGGCGTAGCTGAATGAGTTGTAACTGGCGGGCGCGGGCCAACCGCGAGCGAATGGCGGTCACCAGTTCTTCCGGTAAAACAGGCTTGACCAGGTAATCCTCAGCGCCCATGTCCCGGCCGGCCGTCACGTCGTGTCGCTCGCCACGCGCCGTCAGAAAGACAAAGGGAATAGCCGTCCATTCCGGCCTGGCCCGAACAGTCCGCAGCAGGGTGATACCGTCCATCTCGGGCATGGAAATGTCAGACAGGATTAAATCTGGGTGAACCTGCTCCATTTGCGCCAAAGCGTCCCGGCCGTGAACGGCCGTAAAGACGGTAAAGCCTTCCTGCTGCAAGGTATCATATAACCCCTGGCGCAAAAAGGTCTCATCCTCGACAACCAGCACAATTTCTTTCAACATACTCATGGATTAGCTCATCCTTATATGGCAGCTTACCATGTATCTGCACCCAGGAAAAGGCAACAAGAGTACTATTACCGGCCGGGGCGCGCCTGGCTGGCGGAAACGGCCGTTGCGGCGGCCAGGGGTAGCGCTATTCGTTTTTCAGGTACTGCAACAGATTATCAATCGGCACCAGGTTTTGTTCCGGCCGATCGCGGCGCTTCACTTCCACACAACCCTCGGCCAGGCCGCGCGCGCTGACAGCCACACGCCGGGGAATACCAATCAGGTCGGCGTCTTTAAACTTGACCCCGGCGCTGACGTCCCGATCATCATAATACACCGCATGGCCGGCCTTTTGCAACTCTTTGTATAACTTTTCGGCCGTGTCGCGGGCCTCGTCTCCCCTGCCGACGTGCATCAGGTGAATGTCATACGGAGCCACGCTGGCCGGCCAGATAACACCGTCGCTGTCGTGGTGCAACTCGACAACAACGGCCATCAGGCGGTCCAGGCCAATGCCATAAGAGCCCATGTAAATGAGCTGGGGTTTGTTGTTCTCGTCCAGGTAGGTGGCGTTGGTGGGGGCGCTGTAGCGGATACCCAGCTTGAAGCAGTGGCCCACTTCAATCGCCCGGCGCGCTTCAATCCGGCCGCCGCACACCGGGCATTGGTGGCCGGTGTCGGCCTGGGCAATGTCGGCCAGGCGGCTGACGGCAAAGTCGCGGGGATAATTGGCCCCGGTAAAGTGGGTGCCTTCTTCGTTCGCGCCGACGACAAAGTTGCCGCCGGCCTGGATAGAGATGTCGGCCACGACGTAGACCCCCTCTTCGTCGAACGAGCGGGCCACTGGCAGCCCCACGGCCGAGGCGTAGCCGGGTACAGTCCCACCGGCCGTGATTTCCTCCGTTGTCGCCGGCCGCAGTTCCCCATTCCCCACGGCGTTGACCAGCTTGACCTCGTTAATTTCCAGGTCGCCCCTCACCAGGCCAAAGACAAAGCGGCCGTCGGCCTCCTTTTTCCCGGCCGGGGTCCACCAGTAGAAGACCGCCTTCACCGTCTGGCTTACCGGCACGCCGACGTAGGCGGCTACGTCGGCAATGGTCTTGCAGTTGGGAGTGGCAACCCTGACCAAAGGGGCCAGGACGGCCGGCAGGTCGCCCTCGCGGATAAATTCGGCCGCCTCGACGTTAGCGGCGTAATCGCAATTCCGGCAGGCAATAAAGATATCTTCCCCTTGCGGGTGGGGGACGGTAAATTCGTGGGATGATTTGCCGCCCATCGCCCCCACGTCGGCGTTGATCTGGACTACCTGGACGCCGCAGCGCGCGAAGATATTGCGGTAAGCCTGGAGAATGGCGGGGTAAAAGTCGTCCAGGGCCTCTTCGCTCCTATCCAGGCTGTAGGCGTCTTTCATGATAAATTCGCGCAGCCGGACCAGGCCGCCGCGCGCCCGGGGCTCGTCGCGGAACTTCTTGGAGATATGGTAGACGAACTGGGGCAGGTCACGATAGCTTTCTACCTCGCGCAGGGCCAGATCGGTGATCACCTCCTCGTGCGTGGGCGAGATGGCGTAGTCACGGTTACCCTGCCCTTTGAGGCGCATGAGGATCGGGCCAAAGGTACCAGGCCAGCGGCCGGTAGCCTGGTAGATGGCGGCCGGGTGCAGGTTGGGCATCCACATCTCCTGGCCGCCAATGGCCTCCATTTCCTCGGCCATAATGGCCCAGATTTTGCGCAGCACGCGATGGCCCAGGGGCATAAAGGTGTAAATCCCTGACGCCAACGGCCGGACGAAGTTGCCGCGAATCAGGAGCTGGTGGCTGATTAGCTCGGCTTCGGCCGGGGCTTCGCGCACCGTCTTGCCAAACGCTCTGGACATCCGCATGATCCGGGGAGTATAGCGACAAGGTGAGGGGGCGACAAGATGACACCCTTACACCCCTACACCTTCACACCCTTACTCTGCTGCGGCGAGGAGCTGGAGTGCGCCTGTAGCCAGGTCATAGCGCAGGAGCTGGCTGGCGCCGAGGGTGAAGACGAGAGCCTGTCCGTCTGGCAGCCAGGTGAAGTTGGTAAACGCCTCCTGGCTGGCGGCGGAATGGATGAGGAAGGGCACGTTGCCGCTTTCCGGCTGCCAGAGGTAAAGGTAGCTGGCGCCAATGGAGCTGTCCAGGGCATTGTAGACAAACCATTGCCCATCCGGGCTCCACTTCCCATCCAGGAAGGTGAAGTCGCGCGGCCGGACAAAGACTCGCGCTGCGGCCGTGCCGGCCACTGGCCAGTAAATGAGCTGGTTCTGGCCGCCGGCTAGGCTCTGGACGACGACCGGCCCGCCGCCCGGCCGCCAATCAAGCACCTGGCTATTTTCCCGCCGGCCGTAATCCTGCCCATCCAGGCCAATGACCTGCACGGCCCGCACCTCCGGATCCGTCCCGGTGATGGTGTTAAAGGCGACGGTGCGGCCATCTGGCGAGAGGTGTGGCTTTAACCCGGCAAACCGGGCGCCGGATGGCAGTGTCCAGACCGGCGTCACTTCGCCGGTAATGATGTCAACTAAATCTAACGTCCGCGCCGGGCCCCAAATATTGGGATTTACCAGCAGGCCCTGGTCCGGGTACAGGCTGTAATAAGCGGCCGCGCCTAGCGTCTCGTCGTCCTCTTCATAAAGCTTCCATTGTTGCCACCGCTGCTCGTTGTAGGCAATGAGGGTGGCGCAGTTCAGGCCACAACGCAATTCCATCAAAAACGTCTCGTTGCCAAGCCAGGTGACGCCGGCCAGCCCATTGGCCTCTACCACCAGAGTCAGCTCGCCGTTGGTCAGGTTAACTGCCCAGATGCCCGACGTCCAGGGCCGCTCCGGGTCCAGCCGGTCAGAGGTCGTCAGCAGCAGCCGGGTGCTATCCGGCGACCAGTGATAGCTGGTGAACGGCACAGCCGGCAAAGCCCGGTTGGCCAGTTGGGCCAGGTTGCTGAGCCGGCCGGTGCGGCTATCCCAGATACCAAGCTGGTAAGGCGCACCGGGCTCGGCCGACCGGGCGTAGAAAAAGGCCAGTTGGTTGCCGTCCGGCGACCAGGCGACCGGGTCGTTGGCCACCGGCGTATCCGCGCCGGTGATGGTTGGGTAAAGGTAGAGGGCCACTTCGGCGAACTGGCCGAAGCCGGCCGCCGTTTCTACCAGTAGTGTCCGGTCCTGAATAAAAGCTAACTGCCCCTGGACGCTGACGAAGAGGGCCAGGATTGCACCGCCGCGCCGAGGCGCTGTGGTGGCGGCCGGCGCGGCGGCCGTGGCCGCCGATGGGTTTCCACCTGGCCGGCCGGTCGCCGTAGGGAGGAAGGTTGAAGGTAGACGGGTAGCGGTTTCAACAGGGATGTAAGTTGGCGTTACACCGGGCGCGGGCGAGACCTCGGCGGTTGGTGGGACCGGGGAAGCGGCCGGCTCGACTACCGCCGGCCTGCGAGTAGCCAACAGGACAGCGGCCACCGCCACCAGGGCTACCAGAGCGGCCGCAGCCAGCCGGAGACCAGCTCGAAAGGCGCGCTCCTGTTTCTGGTAACGGCCGCGTACGGCCGGCCAGGAAGGCGCAGTTTCCGGTTGGAGCTGAAGGGCCTGGCCGGCCGATTGCAGCAGCCCATGCATCGCCTGGTGTTGGCGCAGCTCGGCCTGGCAGGCCGGGCAGTCGGCCAGGTGGCGTTCCAGCTTGGCCCGCCGCGCTGCGTCCAGCCGATCCTCCAGGTAAGCCAGCCCTAATTGGGCGTTAATGTGCTT
The DNA here is from genome assembly GCA_022616275.1 of Chloroflexota bacterium. Lineage (GTDB taxonomy): Bacteria > Chloroflexota > Anaerolineae > Promineifilales > Promineifilaceae. The sequence continues at coordinate 18,246 of JAKEFB010000121.1, read as the reverse complement.
GCTCATTCTCATCTCCAGATCTGGAGATAAACCGGTTAACATCCGTTTATCTCCAGACCCCCTCACCCAGCGCGTTGGCCAGGAGCCGATAGAGTCGCTTCTGCCCCAACCACACTCGCGATTGGGCAGTGCTGGCCGAACAGCCGACGATCTGCCCGATTTCGCCGTAGTTCAGGTCGTGAAAGTAGCGCAGGATAACGGCTTCTTGCTGCCTGGCCGGCAACTGCCGGATGGCGAGGTGGACGGCGGCTTGCGCTTCCAACTGTTCCAGCATCTGCTCCTGGGGATTGGACGGCGCGCCGGCCGGTCTGGTCTCACCGGCCAGCCAGTTAAAGAGCGGCACTTCGGCCAGTTGGCGGCGGCGGCGCTTATTGCGGCAGCGGCTGACGGTGATGGTGTAGAGCCAGGTGGTGAAGGCGCCACGCGCCGGGTCAAAACGAGCCAGGTTAGTCAGGGCGTAGGCCAGCGCGTCCTGGGCGACTTCTTCGGCGTCTTCCCGGTGGCTCAACAGGCTGTAGGCCAGGCGGTAGCTGGCCGGGTAATGTTGCCGGAACAACTCGCCCTGGGCCTGGCTGTCGCCATTCTCGGCGCGCTGGAACAATTGTGATTGCATTTCCTGCCCCGATTTAATTTCTTCTAAGAGTATGATACACAGGTGGGTCAAAAAGTAACTAAAAGTAACTGCTCAGGTCTGGAGGTGACTGGCGCTTCCGGGGGCTATTTAGGCCAATGGTTCTCTGAAAAAGCGCCAATCACCTGAGTAAAGGGGGAAATTTGGCCTTTTCTAGAGTAAATGCTTGCCAACTCGAGTATCTTGCTTTAACATCATAGACTATTGCTGGTGAAGGCAGGCATGTCGCCTACTGTGACACAGCAATAAATAACAAAAAACTTCAACTGAAAAAAGGAAGGAAAAAAGATGGCTTACTCTTATACCAACTCAAAAGGCAATACCTATTACCTCCATTCGCGCGAGACCACCCTCAAAAACGGTGGGCAGCAGACCATTTACTTCTTCGCCAAGGAAGTAAAGCCTGGCGCTATTAACGCCGTGCCGGCCGGCTACAAGGTGGCCGAAAGCCGCAACGGTCTGCCTGTGCTGAAGAAAGGCTAAGACCTGTTGTAAGGGGCCAGGCAGCCGGTCACCGGCCGGGCCGTCGCCCTTATTAATAGGTGTACTGAAAGCCCCGGTCTACCTGGTTGTAGGCGGGGGCTTTTTTTATGGTTCGTAGTGGGCGCTTCAGAGGGTGGCTCCGTCACAGACCGGCCACAGCTAGAGTAGCGACATGGTGCGTACGTTCTGGCTCCTGAACCTGGTCTTGTTGCTCCTCTTTGGCTGGACGCTGGCGGAAGAGGTCACGCTGGCGGTGGAGGTCAAAGGCGAAAGCTGCACGGCCAGGGTACCCGGCCGGTACGTCACCATTCCCTGTCCGGGCCTGGCCAATGGGGGCGTCGTCGGGCTTTATCACCAGGCCCGCCCGGCCGGAAGCTCCCTGGGAATCGAGAACGTCTGGCGGTGGTTGGCGCCCGGCTCTGCCTGGAAGTGGATAGCGGTGCGCGACCCGGCCGGCGAGGAACGATGGACGGCCGCGTTTGGACGGGAGGGACTGGCCGGCTGGCAGGCTAACGAAGGCGGCTGGCGGGTGGCGGCCGGCGAATTGCGGGCGACGACGGAGCGGGCTGTTTTGCAGCGGCGAGAGGCGGAACAGGGCTCCTTCATCGTCGAGGCCAGGCTGCGCCGCCTGGAAGAGAACGCCGGCATCCTCCTGTTGGAGCCGGATGGCCGGCGGGGCTGGGTTTTTATCGCCGTGCCCCAGGCCAGGCAGGGCATCTGGTGGCGCTGGGAAGAAGGCCGGCCGGTGGAGCCGCTGGTGGGCATGCCGCTGCCCAAGCCGCTGCTGGCCCAAAGCCAGGCGCTACTGCGGCAGGTGTTGTTGGGCCACCAGGGCGCGCTGCTGGTATTGGCCGTGGCCTGGGGGTTGAGCCGGTTTGTGAAACGGCTAAAACCGTTACGACGAACCCGGATTGAACGGCTAAAGCTGTTACAACGAAGCCGGCCGCTACACACCTCTGGCATCCTCATCGCGCTTATCCTGCTCGTTTTTCTGGCGGCCGGGTACATCGCCGGCGAGCTATTGGAGCGCATTCCTCACGTCCAGGACGACATCACTTACCTCTTCCAGGCCCAGACGCTGGCCCGGGGGCGGTTGTGGGCGGCCGCGCCGCCACTGCCGGCCTTTTTCGAGCAGGAGTTTTTGCTGGTCCGGGACGGCCGCTGGTTTGGCAAGTACCCGCCCGGCTTTCCCCTGCTGCTGGCCGTGGGCGTCTGGCCGGGCGGGCCGTGGCTGGTGAGTCCCTGGCTGGCGGCGCTGACGATCCCGCTGCTTTACCAGCTCAGCCGGGGGCTGTATGGCCAGCCTGGTGGCCTGGCAACCGGCCGGCTGGCCGCTCTGCTGGCCCTGGTCTCGCCCTTTTTCCTGGTGCTTTCCGGCAGCCTGATGGCCCACGCCGCCGAACTGTTTTGGGTGACGCTATTCATGGTGAGCTGGCTCCGGGGGCTGCGCACCGGCCGGGGGCGGTGGGCCGTTCTGGCCGGGGTTAGCCTGGGGATGGTTTTTCTCACCCGGCAGCTTTCGGTTGTCGCCGGGCTGCCCTTCGCGGCGGTAACAGCCTGGGGGGCCTGGCGGGCCGGCGACGCCAGCCAACGGGCGCGGCTGATCGGGCTGGCCGGTCGCCTGGCTGCGGCGGCCATCTCTTGCCTGCTGCTGTTGTGGGGCTACCAGTGGGCGGTCACCGGCGATCCGTTCCAGGACCCGCGCCTGCTCTACTGGTCTTACGACCGGCTGGGGCTGGGCCAGGACATTGGCGAGGGACAAAATCTGTTCCGGCTGGTAACCTTCGACGAACAACTGGCGATTGAGTGGTACCGCGATCCAAACCAGCCGCCACGCGGCCATACGCTGGAGCGGGGGTTGTACAACGCTGGCCAGAACTGGCAGGAGCTGGCCCGGCACCTCTTTGGCTGGCTGCCGCCGTTGACGCTGGCTTTTATCTGGCTGCTATTCCTGGTCGGCCGGCCGAAGCTGGCCGATTGGGCCTTGTTGCTAACGGCCGGGACACTGGTGGGGTTGTACGTCTTTTACTGGGCCGACGGGATTATGTACGGCCCGCGTTACTTTTACGCGGCCCTGCCGGCTTTTTTACTGCTGACGGCGCGAGGGGTGGAGGCGACCGGCCGGCGGTTGGGGGGGCAGGCCGGCCGGGCAGCGGTCTGGCTGCTGTTGCTGGCCTTTATCGCCGGCAACCTGGTCTCTTACCTGCCCGCATACATGGCCGGGCTGCCCGGTTTTAATTTTTTGACCGGCCGGCCGTTGGCGGTAGTGCGGCAACAGGTGGAAGAGCCGGCCGTCGTCTTTGTGGCGGCCGAGAGGGGAGACTGGTGGGAGTACGGCAGCCTGTTCAGCGGCAATACGCCCTGGCTGGACGGTCCCATTATTTATGCTCGTGACCGGGGAGAGGAGGAAAACGCCCGCCTGCTGGCCCTCTACCCTGGCCGGCGAGCGTACCTGCTGGCGGGGGACGAATTGATCCCCCTACCTGATTGACGCCTTTCGGCGATTTTGCTCAGCCCGGATTGACAAATCCGGATTAAAGCAAAGCAGGTTTTGGATCTGCTGAGAGTCCCCACGGCGCGGGCGCCGTTCCATGAGCAAAGAAACACCGCATCCGTCATGCTGAGCGGACTCTTCGGAGCGAAGCATCCCGACGACTTCCATCAATGAGAACACTCAGTTTCTGAGTAGTCTAATTGACGACTTTCGGGCGGCGGTTACAATGTGGTTGTGTGAATATGTGGTTATGTAATTGGTGAGGACAGGCAGGTGAATAAAGTGAGAGCCTGGATGAGTGAGCGGCAGGACCTGGTTGTTACCCTGGTCTCAATCTTCATCGGCTACGCCGTGGCCTTTGGCGAGGCCCTGTCCGATCCGGTCTTTCTCTATTCGCCGCTGGAGGTCGCCGCTGTTGTCGGGTTGGGAGTGCTGTACCTGTGCCTGAGCCTGTTCTGGGAGCCGCGCCTTAATAGCAGTTCACCCACCTGGCGAGTGGCGGGCTACTTTATGGTCCAACTGGCCCTGGCCGCCGCCATCCAGGCCATATTTCGCAACCCGGCCGGCATCTGGCTGATTTCGATGCCGCTGGTGGGCACGGCCGTGGCCCACCTGAGCCCGCTGTGGCGCTGGCCGGTCTATTTGGCCGTGCTGGCCAGCATGGCTGGGCCGGTGTGGGTCCGTTATGGACCGGGAGCGGCCCTGTCGGTCGGCTTCAGCTTTGCTCCGGCTATTTTGTTTGTGGCCATTTTTGTCCGGCTTTTAATGAACGAAGGGGAGGCGCGGCAGCGGGCGGAGCAGTTGACGGCCGAGCTGGAGGCGGCCAACCGCCAACTGGCCGAGTATGCCACCCAGGCTGAAGAGCTGGCCACCAGCAAGGAGCGCAACCGCCTGGCCCGCGAAATCCACGACAACCTGGGCCATTACCTGACGGTGATTAACGTCCAACTGGAAGCCGCGCGGCTGCTGCAAAGCACGAACCCCGAGCGGGCGCTGGAGGCCCTGCATAAGGCCCAGACCCTGGCCCAGGAAGGGCTGGCCGCCGTGCGTCACTCCGTGGCCGCGCTGCGTGAGTCGCCGCTGGGCGACCGGCCGCTGCCCGAAGCAATTGCCGCCCTGGTCGCCGAGACGCGCACCGCCGGGCTGGTGGCCGAGCTGGACGTGCGCGGCCGGCCGCGCCGGCTGGAGGCCAACGCCGAACTCACTCTCTACCGGGCCGTCCAGGAGGGGCTGACCAACGTTCGCAAGCACGCCCGCGCCTCGCGGGTGGACCTGACGCTGGACTATGACGACCCGGCCGGGGTGCGGCTGGTCGTCCAGGACAACGGCGTCGGCTCAGCCGCCGGCCTGAACGGCGGCTTCGGCCTGCTAGGCGTGCGGGAGCGGGTAGAGTTGCTGGGCGGCCGGGTGGACACAGACAGCGGGCCAGGCCGGGGCTTTCGGCTAATGGTGGTCGTACCTGGATAAAAATACGATGGTAACAGACATCCTTTTTTATCAATCCCCTAATCCCAGGGTTAGGTTTTACCTAACCTCAATCCCCGCCTATTTTAAGAGGAGATAATGATTCGGATCTTGCTCGTAGACGACCAGGCGCTGTTCCGGGAGGGGTTGCGGACGTTGTTGTCGGTCTGGCCGGAACTGGAGGTGGTGGGGGAGGCGGGGAATGGCGAGGAGGCGCTGGCCTTGGCGGCCGAGCTGAAGCCTGACGTGGTGCTGATGGACCTGCGCATGCCGGTGCTGGACGGGGTGGCGGCGACACGCCGGCTGCGGCAGGAGCAGCCGGCCAGCCAGGTGATTGTGCTGACCACCTTTGACGACGACGACTATATTTTTGACGGGCTGCGGGCAGGGGCGGCCGGTTACCTGCTGAAGGACGTTTCTTCGGAGAAGTTGGTCGAGGCTATCCAGGCCACAGCGCGGGGGGAATCGTTTCTCCAGCCGTCGGTGGCGGCCAGGGTGGTGGCCGAGTTTGCCCGGTTGTCGAACCAGGCCCCGGCCGTCCGGCCGCAGCCCCTGGTTGAGCCGCTCTCCGAGCGGGAGCTGGAAATTTTGCGCCTGGTAGCCACAGGGGCCAGCAATAAGGAGATTGCCGACCAACTCTTTATCACCGAGGGGACGGTCAAGAACCACCTGACCAACATCCTGGGCAAGCTGGGCGTCCGCGACCGCACCCAGGCCGCGCTGCGGGCGAGGGAGTTAGGGCTGGTATAGATTTTGGATTTTAGATTTTAGATTTTGGATTTTAACGCCGGCCGAAAACGTGGACAGCGGCAAATAATTGGCGCTAATTCGCGTGAACGCAAAAGCTTTTGCGTCACGCAAAGCTTTTGCGTCATTCGATGCAATTCTCTTCATGACCGGTCATATGACGAACTATGACCTGCGACGTGACTTCTGACACATCCGGGGGAGCGCAAAATCCTCTATGATAGGAACAGAGTATTAAAGGTGGCAGGTGAGGAAGTATCAAGTGTCATGTATCAAGTGTCATGTGAGTTGAAGCTACGTGATACTTGACACGGAAACACGTGACACGGTTACCTGACACTTGACACGGAAACACCTGACACAACCACATAACCACACAACCACATAACCACATTTTCGGAGGTGACGATCATGGAAAAGAAAAAAGGCGATTTGACCGGTGGTCTGATTTTGATTGCCATTGGCCTGGTGGCTTTGTTGAGCCAGGTCGTGGACCTGTCGGCAATTGGCAATTTAGGGCTACTGTTCCTGCCGGCGCTGGGTGGGATTTTCCTGGCGGCCGGCATTCTCAACCGCAACGAGGGCTTGATCATCCCCGGCGGTATTCTCAGCGGCCTGGGCTGGGGCGTTTACCTGGCCAACGGCGGGCTGCAGGACCTGAGTGGAGAGGACCAGGCCGGCGTGATTCTGCTGGCCTTTGCCCTGGGCTGGTTTTCGATTACGGTGTTGACGGCCGTTTTCACCCGCCACACCCACTGGTGGCCGCTCATCCCCGGCACGATTATGGCCTTCGTCGGCGTGGCCCTCTTCTTCGGCGGCCTTTTCCTGGAGGCCCTGGCCTGGGCCGGCCGGTTGTGGCCGCTGGGGCTGATTGTCCTGGGCGTTTACATTTTACTGAAGGCGCTGAGGCGGAAAGAAGTAATTGGGTAATTGAGTAATTGGGAACCGGAAAAAGGAGTTTTCTCGATGGCTGAACCGATTCTGGTGACTAAGGACCTGAAAAAGTCATACGGTGATTTGGCGGCGGTGCAGGGGATTTCTTTCACGGTCCTGCGCGGCGAGATTTTTAGCCTGCTGGGGCCGAACGGGGCGGGCAAGACGACGACGATCTCGATGTTGAGCTGCCTGCTGCCGCCGACGGCCGGGACGGCCACGATTAACGACCTGGCCATCCCCAAGGATGCCCTGGCCGTGAAGCAGCTCATCGGCGTGGTGCCCCAGGAAATTGCCCTCTATGACACCCTGACCGGCCGGCAGAACCTGGTCTTCTGGGGCCGGATGTACGGCATGGGCGGCAAGGAACTGGTCAGGCGGGTGGACGAGCTGCTGGAGCAGGTCAACTTGAGCGACCGGGCCGACGAGCGGGTATCCACCTACTCGGGCGGGATGAAGCGCCGCATTAATATTGGCGTGGGGCTGCTGCACAAGCCGCAACTGCTGTTCATGGACGAACCGACGGTGGGCATTGACCCGCAAAGCCGGCGGCGTATCCTGGATACGGTCAAAGAGCTGAGGGCCCAGGGCATGACCGTGCTGTACACCACCCATTACATGGAAGAAGCCGAAGAGCTGTCCGACCGGGTGGGCATTATTGACCACGGCCGGCTGATTGCCCTGGGAACGCAAAGGGAATTGACCCAAATGGTCGGCGAGCAGGAAACGCTGCGCCTGCACCTGGGCGACGACTACAACGCCATAGACGCGGCCGCCCTGTTCCAGGGTCTATCGGGCGTATCCAATTCGGCCGGGGCCGACGGCGAAGTAGTGCTGACCGTCGGCGCGGCCGCCGAGGCGCTGCCGGCCGTCATCGGCCGGGCCAACGACGCCGGTCTGCGCATCCGCTCGGTGGACATCGAAGAGCCCAACCTGGAAGCCGTCTTCCTCCACCTGACCGGCCGGGCCCTACGCGACTAAAAGTGTCAAGTGCCACGTGTCAGGTGTCAAGTATCAAGTGAGGTAGAACCCACATGACACGTGACACATGATACATGACACGTGAATAAACGGTGTAACCGATGAAAAAAGTGTTAACGATTGGCTGGAAAGATTTAATTGTCACCTTTCGCGACCGGGCGGCGTTGATTATGATGCTGGCCGCGCCTCTCGTGCTGACGCTGGGCATGGGCTTTGTCACCGGCAGTTTTTCGCAGGACGATAGCAGCGGGCTGGCCGACATCCCGGTCGTGGTCGTGAACGAAGACGAAGGGCAATTGGGCCAGGCGCTGGCCCAGGCTTTTGCCTCACCGGAGCTGGCCGAACTGGTCGAGCCAACCACAGCCGGGAGCTTTGCCGCGGCCCGCCAGCAGGTAGACGACGACGAGGTGGCCGCGGCCGTGCTCATTCCGGCCGGCTTCTCCGCCGGCGTGATCCCCGGCCGAGACGGCGGCGCGGCCGGCCAGGCAGTGGCCATTGAGGTCTACGCCAACCCGGCCCGGCCGTTGAGCGCCGGCGTCGTCCAGGCTATCGTCAATAGCTTTGCCAGCCAGGTGCGGGCCGGCCAGGTGAGCGGCCAGGTGGCCATCACCCAACTGATCATGGATGGCCTGATCTCGCCCCAGGAGGCCCCGACGGCCAGCCAGGCCATGGTCGAGCGAATGATGGGCGAGGACGGCGGCGGCCAGGCGCTCATTGCCCTGCACCGCAGCAGCGCCACCGTGGACGAGGAAGAGACGTTTAACCCACTGGCCTTTTTTGCCACGGGTATGGCCGTCTTTTTTCTGATGTACACGGTGACGATTGGCGGCCGGAGCATCCTCGACGAACGCAACGCCCGGACATTGTCGCGCCTGCTGACGACGCCGACCAGCCTGGCCCAGGTCCTGGGGGGCAAGGTGCTGGGCGTTTTTCTGACCGGTTTTACCCAGGTGATCATCCTGATTGTGGCCACCAGCCTGATGTTCAACCTGCGCTGGGGCGATGCGCTGGGCGTGATCGTCCTGGTGGCGGCCGTGGCCGCGGCGGCGACCGGTTGGGGCATTCTGCTGGCGGCGCTGGCCAAATCGGCCGGGCAGATCTCCAGCCTGGGGACGGCGCTGATGCTCATCTTCGGCATCATGGGCGGCACGTTTATTTCGCTGGCCAATTTCTCTAGCGCCGTGCGCGTCGCGAGCCGGATCACGCCCAACGCCTGGGCGGTCGAGGGCTTCAACACCCTGGCCGCCGGCGGCGTCCTGGCCGACATTCTCACGCCTGTGGCGGCCTTGCTGGTCATGGCGGCCGCCCTCTTTGCCCTGGCCGTCCTGGCCTTCCGCCAGCGGAAAGCCGCGCTGCTGGTATAAAGGGAGAACAATTTTTCAGAATTGTTGGCATGGTTCCTAAAGCGGGGAATCTTCTTTACGAATTCAATCTCGCTTGGGTCATTCTGAGCGGAGTCTTCGGAGCGAAGAATCCCACTTGGACGGCTGATAACATATTTCTTCGTCCGTCGTCAGGTCTTTTTCGTAGAGGTCTTCACGTATGTTTACTAAAATCGCCACAATTGCCTGGAAGGATGCCTTAATCCGGTTTTCCGGCCGGTCCGAGATTCTGTTTTTCTTTGTCTTGCCGGTGGTCTTCACTTACCTGCTGGGCACGAGCGGCGTGGCCGATGGACCGAGCGCTATCCCGGTGCTGGTGGTGGACGAAGACCATAGCGCCCTCTCGGCCGGAGTGGTGGCGGCGCTAGAGGAGGCGGAGGCTATCGAGGTCCGGCGGCTGGCGCGGGCGGAAGCTGAGGCGGAGCTGGCCAACGAGGCGGCGCCGGCGCTGCTGATTATCCCGGCCGGCTTTGAGGCGACGCTGCTGGGCGGCCGGGGCGTGGCCGTCGAGTTGCAGCAGTTGCCGAATAACGGCGACGCCCAGGCGGCCGGGCAGGCAGTCCTGGCGGCGATTGGCCGCGCCAGCGCGGCCCTGGAGGCGGCCCACAACAGCGTCAGAGAGGCCGAGCGGGTGCGGCCTTTTGCCTCGGCCGGGGAGCGAGAGGCTTATTTCAATCGCAGCCTGGAAATGGCCCGCCAGCAACTGGCGGAAGCGCCCGCGCTGGTGGCCGTGACCCAACCGGACCAGGCGACTGTCCAGGCCAACAGCTTTGACCTGGCTGCCCACCAATCGGCCGGCCAGCTCATCACCTGGGTCTTTATTCCCTTCCTGGCCACCTCCGGCCTCCTGGCTTTTGAACGGACCCAGGGCACGCTGCGCCGCCTGGTCATCACGCCGACTCCCAAGGCCACTTTCCTGCTGGGAACGATCACCGGCCAACTGGGGCTGGGCCTGGTCCAGATGGCCCTGCTGGTTGGTTTTGGCACGGTGGTGATGGGCGTCAACTGGGGGCAGTCGCCGGCCGCGCTCCTCTTGATGTTGGTGGCCTTTGGCCTGGCCTCAGTGGCATTGGGAACGATGTTGGGGACTTTTGTCAAGACGGAGAGCCAGGCCTCGAGTATCAGCGTTATGGCCGGGATGGCCCTGGCCCTGCTGGGCGGCTGTTGGTTTCCGCTTGAGCTATTCCCGGAGGCGGCCCGGACGGCCGTGTACGCCCTGCCCACGACCTGGGCCATGCAGGGCCTGACCGACCTCGTCCTGCGCGGCCGGGGGCTGGCCGACGTCTTGCCGGAGGCGGGGATGCTGGTGGGCTTTGCGGTGGTGTTCTTCTTAGTGGGAGTGTGGCGTTTTCGTTATGAATAAGGGCGCGGTTCATAAAGTGGAGAATCTTCTTTACGAATTCAATCTCGAATGCGTCATTCTGAGCGGAGTCTTCGGAGCGAAGAATCCCTGAAACCTGCTATTCAGCACGACCTGAAATTGTCAAGCTCTTTTCGGATGAAATGGACCACGCCTGAATAAGTAAACCAAAACCATTCGCGTCATTCGCGTTTATTCAGCAATGTCTCCAGGGCGGTGAGGAGGGTATCTACGTCGGACTGACTATTGTAGGCCTGGATGCAGACCCGGATGAATTGGTGATCTTCCCAGGCGATGCAGGGGATTTCGATGCGGTATTCCTGGTAGAGGCGGGCTTTGAAAGCGGGGAGATCCTCTATTTTGGCCAGGGGGGCAATGGCCATCTGGTGGTAAAAGCCGGCGTCGGGGTAGAGGGGCGCCAGGCCGGTCAGGTCGCAGATGCGGTGGAGGGCCTGGCGGACCAGTTCGTGGCACCGTTGGCGGACGGCCGGCCAGTCATGCTCGGCCTGGAAGTGGATCGCCGCCGGGACCGAGAGGTAAGCCGCCGGGTCTATCGTCCCCAGCCACTGCAGGTAGTCGAGGTAGTCGCTGCCGAATTGCAGCGTGTGGTTTTCCCCCCACCCCCAGCCGACGACCAGCGGTTCGATGAGGGCTTGCCGTTCCGGCCGGGTGTAGAGAAAAGCGGATCCTTTGGGGCTGCACAGCCACTTGTGGGCCGCGCCAACGTAAAAGTCGGCCCCCACGGCGGCCAGGTCAAGCGCTATCTGGCCCGGCGCGTGGGCCCCGTCTACCAGCGTCAGGATGCCGGCCGCCCGCGCGCGGGCGCAAATAGCCTCGGCCGGCAGGCGCAGGGCAGTGGCCGAGGTGATGTGGCTGAGAAAAATGACTTTGGTGCGCGGCGTGACGCCCTGCCAGAACTGCTCGACGATTTCCTCGGGTGAGGTGACGGGCAGGGGAATGGGTTGCTGGATATACGTGAAGCCCCTTTTCTGGCTGAGAAAGCGCCAGGTGTTGCCACAGGCGCCATACTCGTGGTTGGTACCCAGGACTTCGTCACCCGGTCCCAGGGAGAGGGAGCGGGCCACGACGTTGACGCCAAAGGTGGGGTTGGGCACGTAGGCCAGATCGTCCCCGGCCACGTTTAAGTAATCGCCCAACGCCTGGCGGGCCGCCTGCAGGTGGCCGCCCAGCTCGACGGCCACGAACTGGACCGGCTGCCGCTCCAGCCGCCGCTGCCACTCCTGGTAAGCTTCAAGGACCGGCCGGGGCATAGCCCCAAAAGAGCCGTGGTTGAGAAAAACAACGCTGGGGTCGAGCAGAAAGAGTTCTTTTAAGGAATCCATAACCTTATGCTAACACAAACCTTAAGGACTGACGACGGACGACAGACGACAGACGACACCCGTCGTCCATCGTCCGTCGTCTGTCGTCTAATTTTGGCCCGTCGGCCGGTTCAGGGGTAAGATAGAAGTCCATGAAAACAACATGCCCTTTTCTTCCTTTTCTTCTCTTATTGCTGGGCTTGAGCCTGGCCTGCCAGACGGTGACGCGCGCCTTGCAAGGTGAGCCGGGCGTCGAGCCGGCGACTGCGCCGCCGCTGGCTTCCCCGGTGACAGAGGCCTCGCCGGCCGCGCCGACCACCACCCCAACCGAGGCTGCCCCGCCAACGGAAGCGCTGCCGCCGACGGCCGCCGTTGAACCGACCAGCCCACCCACGCTGGCCGAGGCCCTGCAACGCTTCGAGGACCTGCCGGTGTTTCACGACGACGACGTCGAGTACCCGGAGACCGGCCTGCCGCCGCCGGGGGGCGTCCACGCCAGCATCTGGCAAAATTGTGGCGTCTACGACCGGCCGGTGGAGGCCAAGAACGTTTTGCATTCGCTGGAGCACGGGGCGGTCTGGCTGGCCTACCAGCCGGAGCTGCCCGAAGCGGAAGTGCAGCAACTGCGGGCGCTGGTGGAGAACGAGCCCTACGTGGTCATGAGCCCCTTCCCCGGCCTGCGCAGCCCCGTCGTGCTGACCGCCTGGGGCTTGCAGTTCGAGACCGGCTCGGTAGATGACCCCCGCATTGCCGAATTTGTCAGCCGCTACCAGCAAGGCCCCCAAACCCCCGAACCCGGCGCCACCTGCCAGGGCGGCCTCGGCTTCCCCCTGGCCCCAGGGTCATTGTAGGGGTCAGGCAACCAGGCGAGAAGCCTGACCTGTTACAGTCAGCATTGTTCTGGTTGCCTGACCCCCGTATGGCACGGTCGTAGAAGGGGCGAGGCAATCGGAATTAGGTAAAAGGTAAACAGCCGTAATGAGCCCGATTGCCTCGCCCCTACAGTCGTTGTTGCATGCGCGCCAATAATGTGTCCAGGTTGTCTCGGTCTTGAACCCAACGTGTTGGATTATCAAGGATATACTGGCGAATGGCTTGTAGCTCCCGTTCGTTGCGAACGATCCGCTCATAATAGCCCCGCTGCCATATCTTGCCTCCTGGGGTATCGCGTAAGCAGTTAATCCGCCGCGCCACACGGTATTTGAAATTGCCAATAACCGCTCCAATAGAGCCTGGCTCCAGGCGCGGCGCGCGACCGGCCGATTGTTTGGCTGCTGCAATGGGCGGAAATACAGGAAGCACGTCGCCAGCGGCCGTTTCCTGTTCCCCGGCGTGGATAACCAACAGACCATGCAAATGGTTAGGCATCACTATCCACTCATCTAAATTCAGACGGTGGGCATGGGGCTGGTGAGGAATCGTTTGCCAGGCTGTTTCGACAATCTGGTGTAAGCGTGAGTCGGCAAAGAGGTTTTCTCGTTGGTAGGTGCAAATGGTGATGAAATAAACGCCCGGCGCCCTGTAGTCCCAGCCTGGCAGGCGAATTGAGCGACGGTGGTGTTTGTGGGGATCGTAATTGGAGGTCATGGCCTGGCTCAATTATTACCCTATCGTAGGGGTCAGGCAACCGGGCGAGAAGCCTGACCTGTTACAGTCAACATTGCTCCGGTTGCCTGACCCCTGTGCCGCACAGTAGGGGCGAGGCAACCGGCCAGATAAGAGGTAAATAGAGGGTACGCCTTTCGGGCGGGACAGTCAGCCAGACGAGCACGAGGTATCCGATCCCTGACACCAGCATATCGTTGACACGCAGTTTGCCCAGCACCGGCAGCCAGCAGATCACGAAGTGTCGCGTTAGATATTCGGTAGCCACAATTACGGAAGCCAGACCGAGCGCGGCGAACAGGTTCAACGCACGGCGATTTGGGGTTGCAGTTGTCATATCCATCGTCAACGGCAATCCTTTATTCTATAATTCCTTAATTACGGAGTAACATAGTTACCGGATTTTGTCAACGAAACTTATCATTACAGTTTTGTATTGCTGCCCCGCAACACGTTTCAAGCCATGTCCTTACACCAAAGCCACCTCTTTGCCCCTCTAGACCGAGATTTGCACCTGGAACGGATCGCTGGGGGAAATGAGACTGAGGTTTACCTGACCGATGACGCACGCTATGTAGTCAAAGTAAAGGATACACCAGGGGGAACGCTGGCTGAGGCCTTAGAAGAAGCAAAAATGTTGGCTGCGGCCGCAAACGAAGTCCACTCTTGCCTCGGTGCCCATCACACCATTCCCAACTATGTCATCCTCTCCGGCGACGAGAATGGCAGAGTTCATCCTGTCGTTATCCAACCCTTTCTCCCGCAAGGAGAAGAGTTGTTTAAGGTGGACTATTCGTCGCTGACTCAGCCTCAACGCATCCTGATAGCAGAACAGCTACGCCAGATAATCCGTTGTTCGGCGCGGCATTACCACCTGTTTGGCCGGATGCCCGATCTGTATGGGCGGGCCAGTCACAGTAAAAAACAACGCCGACAGAGGAACGCCCCCCATCTGTTCCCCGTACGGGTATGGAGTTTCCTCATCTGGCGCAGTTTGCTCCGTTCGCACAACCTGATGCGTTTACCTGATAGCCGCATCGTGCTGGTAGATTATGACCCGATACAACGAAGCTGGCTCTACAAAACTATTTACTTTGCCGTGCGCTACACGCTCTTCTTGCGCGACCGGTTCCTGATCCAACGCGTTGAAAAAGGCTACCGTGCCCCTAAAGCGATAGATTAGGACTTTCCAGCCCCAAAGAAACGCTCATATCTGCCATGCTGAACTGGTTGAGCCAGACCGCAAACTGTTCAGGCGAGCAAGGCTGGTCATTTTCTAACCACCACAGAATTGCGCCAATGCCAGCGTGCAATATGTAGCTGACACTCAGATCAATCGGTGGTTTGCTGTGGTCTGCCTGCACTTCCTGGTCGGGCCGCATGTGACGGAACTGCTGCTCGATAAACCGGCGGAAGCTCTGCGCACAGAATGCCGGATCGCCCTTCTTGCCCAGCAGCACGCGGTAAAAATCGGCGTTCGCCTGCACGTGCTGGAGAATGCGAACCAGACCGGCTGAAGGTTGATCGGGATCGTTTACTTGCGAAGGATCATCTTCCTGAGCCTGGATCAAGGCAATCACCTCGTCAATATACTGGCTCAGGAGAGCATACTTGTCCTGGTAATGGTGGTAAAAGGTGGACCGATTGACCATCGCTCGTTCGGTGATGTCGCGCACCGTGACATCGGTAAATCCCTTCTCGATGGTCAATTCAATGAGCGCCTTTTGCAGCAGCGCGCGGGTGCGACGTACCCGTAAGTCCTCCGAGTTCTTCGTCACTTCTTCATCTCCTGTTGCCTATTCAACACCTCACGGACCTTTGATGGTTGACGGCTGATTCAACGTCATGCTACGCTTTCTGTGCCACATCTAAGAGATAAATAGCAGAGTGTTGCTTATTTTACAACAGTTCAATTCACCAAAGCAACCTGATGGGACTCACAGGCTATGGCGTAAGGGTTCCAAAAATAGAGAAGGATACAAGGATGAGCGAACAACAAATGACCCGGAGCACCCTCAAAATAGGGGGCTGGGCACGTCTCCGCATGGGACTGCTAGGTGCGGCAGCTCTGGTCTTGTTCATCGTCTTCAGTACGTGGAGCGGTGTGCCGACGGGTGAACGCGCTCTGCTCTTCTGGATTGGGGTTGCTGTTCTGGTCATCATGCTGGCGGCTTTCGGTTTGGTCGTATGGCATCTCCTGCTCAGGCCGCTGCCCGCCGGGCAGGCCGTCCGGGAGCAGCCCATCAAGGCCAGCTACCGCCAGGCGCTGGCGCTGCTGCTGGGCGTGGGGCAGCTTGGCATGACCGTCGGCGCGTTCTGGGATGAAATCTGGCACCGCCAGTACGGCATTCCCTTTGGCGAGGATTTCTTCTGGCGGCCGCATCTGCTGATGTACTTCGGCATGGCGGTGACGGCGGCGCTGGCCTTCGCTGGACTATACCTCATCACCCACCGCGGGCCTGGAACGTTGCCACAGCGCTTCCGGGCCAATCCGGTGGTGGGGCTGCTGATTCTGGTCGGCGCATTTCTGCTCTACGTGCTGCCGACAGACCCCCTCTGGCACGCGATTTACGGCGAAGACCTGACTGCGTGGAGCGTCCCCCATTTACTGCTCTTCGTGAGCTTTGATTCGATCCTGCTGCTGGCCGCCGCCATCCACATGACAACCCAGCCCCGCCGCGAATGGGGCACACCCCGCCAACTGAGGTTATCAGATGCGCTGCCGCTGGTGATGTTTGCCGCCTCGTCCTTGAGCTGGAACCAGTTTTTCACCACCGAATGGGATGGTACTGCTGGCTTGGTCCTGGCACGGCCTGAGTGGCTGCTGCCACTGATGATTGCCAGCGGTGCTGCGCTGATCGGCGTGATGGCCAACCACACACTGCGTGTGTTTGGGGCGGCGACGCTCACCGGCCTGTTGGCGCTGGCGCTGCGTGTCGCGCTCATCCAGTTGTTCAAAGCGGAAAACATGATGCTGGTGAACGCCTGGGTGCTGGCGCTGCCGTCGCTGGTCTTGATTGACCTGTGGTACGCCTACCGCCGGGGAGCGTGGCTTGGTGCGGGAGGGGCGGCCGCAGTCGGGATGGGGATCATGCTGCTGACGATTTTCCGGCAGTTTTATCCCCTCGCCCCTCTCACCAATCTGCCTGTCGCTCTGGTCATGGTGCTGGTGGGCAGCCTGGGGATGAGCTGGCTCGGCGCGACCCTCGGCGATTATTTCGCCGAACGGAATAAACAGGTGGAAACAGACACTTCCGGGTCACGCCGGCCGCTGGCGTCGCTGGGCGTGGCCAGCGCGACAACGATACTGATCATTCTCTTCCTGGCCTTTATTATTTTCTTCGTGACGACAGCCACACCGCCGGTCTCGTTTACACTGCCGCCTGGATGATACACTGCTGTTGGAGCTAAGGAGATGACGATGGAGTTAAAAAAGCGCCTGATGGAGCAAGCGTTCTGTTTACCTCAGGGAGTGGTCGGCCGCCTTGGCGGCCGGCTGATGGCCTTGGACCGCGTCCTGCCTGCCTGGGTGCTAACTCTTCTGGAGGTTGGTCCTTCCGACTCAGTCCTGGAGGTCGGTTCTGGACCTGGGCTCGGCCTGGCGCTGGCGGCCGCGCTGGTCCGAGAGGGGCAGGTTGTGGGTCTCGATCCATCCGCGACGATGCTCGGCATGGCTCGTGACCGCAACCGCCAGGGGATCGAAGCGGGCCACGTCGAACTCCACCTGGGCGACGCTGCCAATCTCCCATTCGATGATGCCACTTTCGATGTGGCCTTTACGATCAACTCCCTCCACCTGTGGCCTGACCCTGTGGCCGGGCTTAGGGAAGTAAGGCGCACGTTGCGCCGGGGCGGTCGCATTGGTGTCGCCATCAGTCGTTTCTCCTACGCCTCCGCCGACAGGTTTGGGGACCACCTCATCAATGCCGGCTTCGAGGACGTCAGCGTCCATACGGGCGACAGGGGAACGTGCCTCATCGCCCGGACTTGATCCTGTTCCCTACCCCGCAGGGCATCGCCGCCCAGGGCGCGGTAGAGGGCCTGGCCCTGGTAAAGGGGTTGGCCTGCAAGACTTCCAGCCCCGGCAGGCTTGCCAGAGGGGTAGGATCGGCCAGCGGCCGGCCATCCAGCAGGGGAATGATTTGCCCGTCTTCGCTTGTTTCCAGGACCAGCTCTACAGCTATCGGTGGACTCCACGAAATGAGAAACGGCTCAATTGGCCAAAGTATAATCTGGGTCGGGGAACGCGCCCAAGGAACACGGGCATGGTTCATAAAGTGGGGAATCTTCTTTACGAATTCAATCTCGAATGCGTCATTCTGAGCGGAGTCTTCGGAGCGAAGAATCCCGATCAATTCCATTGACTGGGCTCAGGCAGATAGCAAAGCCACAACAAGGGCGAACCCCAGGGCGCTAAGGCCAATGGCAAACAGCAGCGCGGCCGCATTCAAGGCCAGGGCCTTGCGGCGCAGCAGGCTGGCCAAGGCGGCTTTTTGTTGCCGCGGCCAGGCGCTGTCTACGTCCAGGCGCTGGGGGAGAATGACGATCAGGGCGGCCCACAGCGCCAGCAACAGCGCCCCGATGCTGGCTACCGTTCAGCGCGCCCGGGGTAGGTGGTGAGCGCCTTAACTCTTGACGTTTAACGTGCCGCGTTATACACTTCCTATTTGCTTTGAATGGCAGGACGGTGACATTTATGAAGTGGAAATCGTTGATTACCATTGAGGGAATGACAGAATGACAAACGAGAAGCTAAATCCTATACATCCAGGAGAGGTACTGTTAGAAGAATTCCTGAAACCACTGGGGTTGAGCCAGAATCGTTTAGCCCTGGACATCCGCGT